>JAVCCS010000210.1 GCA_030765365.1 Candidatus Theseobacter exili | reverse complement strand
CCCCTTCAACTGTAGTTGTGGAGAAAGGCTATAATGTTTTTCTGTTAACTGGTGAGGTTGAGTTTTCTGCCCCCAGGTATCTTAGAGGTTTTACAAATAGCGGCTGGTATTCTCCATCTTACGGTGTAAAGAAAAAAACCAAGGTACTAAATTTTGAGTATTTGAGTAAAGCTCACCTTGAGGTCATGTTTCAGATCAGGTTATTGTAAAACTATTACAATCAATCTGAACTGTAATGTTATCAATAAGGTGTTAAGAATGGGCAACGATATGAGATTAAGGGTTTTGCATTTAGGATGTCCATATCTACCTTATATTGGTGGTTCTTCTATGCGGTTAAGTCAGATATTGGAGGCATTGGTTTCAGTAACTGAAATCGAATCCTATGTTGTTACACAACAACCTACAGAGGATGGTCGTTATTCCAAGGATAATGAATTAGAAAATGTAAATGGTGTTTTAGTCCACCGCGTACAGAATCTATTAGAATCATTGAAGGCTACCAAGCGAATTGTTCATCGACATAAAATTGACATCATTCATGCACATGGCCCCCGGCCAGCCTTCCAGGCAAGTCTGTTATGTGCAGGAAAAACAATGGTAGTTGAACATCACGGACTTCACGATCTTAGCTTTGTAAAGCGACAGCTTGCAAAATACGCAATGCGCAAAGCAAAGGCCGTTATTCTATTATCCGAGGCATCCCGTAAACGAGCTCATGACTATTTCAAAATAGATATTAAAAGAGCGTTTGTTATTAGAAACGGAATAGATTTAGCCAATTTCCAAATAGAATCAACTCGGGAGACTGCAAAACGGGATCTCTTTACTGTGGGTTATATAGGCACATTCCATGAATGGCAGGGAGTGTTAACTTTTATTAAAAGCCTACCCCATGTTCTAAAACAATCTCAGCAAATTCATTATCTAATGGTAGGGCAAGGGCCATGTTTTGATGAGGTACGTAATTATATCCATAGATATGACCTATCTTCAAATGTAAGATTATTAGGTGCAGTGCCACAAAGCCAAGTTAAGTCCTACATGCAGAAAATGGATGTAATTGTTGTTCCGAGGCCTTCTACTCCAGCGACAGAAACTATTGTACCATTGAAGATATTTGAGGCTATGGCAGCCCGGAGGCCCATAATTATTTCAAGAGTTGGTGGCTTGTTAGAAATTCTAGCAGAAGGAGAGAATTGTTTAGCCTTTACTCCTGATGATCCTGAAGATTTATCGAACAAAATAATGATTTTAAAAAATGACCCTAAAATAGGCTTAGCATTGGCGGAGAAAAGCTATATGCTTGTACAAAAACAACCTGATTGGAAACAGGTAGCCTTGTCTTTGGCTGATGTTTATAATTCGGTTTCCTGTTGAATTCAATGAATAGAATGAGGGCCGGGGAGGGTTGTTAATATAACATTCGTCGGCGCAAAGTGGAATTCCAAAAACATGTAGGTAGGACTGCCCTTTACACACAAATATTTATATCCATAGATATCAATGGGTTGCAAATGTTGGGCAATAACGCCATGCTGGTCTCACTTTACATAAAAACAAAAAGTTACGTGTTAGCTTCTTTTTGAGTTTCGATGACTTATGGGTAAAGAGCAGAGTTAGGATGTCAATATTGTGACAGATCAATTGTTAATATCGCCGAATTCAAAAACCTTTGATTGGGGAAAGCTGTTAATTTGCCTATCATTTGCCGCAGTTTTACCACTTTTTGTTATTTTTGATCCTGATAACGTTTTGCTAAGCCTCTTTGTGTTGGTATGCTTTGGATGCATTGCTTTGTTAAGCAGGCTTTATTCGTTATTTAAGTTAAGATACCTTACTTTACCAGGATGTTTCCTGATTTATTATTTTATACGCTTTTTCCCATCAAGCATAATTATATATTTACAGGAAGCAGGTGATGCTCGGTATGCGTTTATTGTTAGTCATTGTATCTTTATATTATCTTTTACTATTGGAGTAATTATTGCGTTAGGAATTGTTAGCAATTATAAAAGGTTTGAGACAAAAATATATTACCTGAAAAGCTTTGTTACAGAGAGTTCGAGCAGTTTAAAAACATACTATTGTGTTATTTTCCTTTTTGCTTTTGGAATATTTGCACTGTATTTATTTTATCAGAGAAACCTTCCATTTTTTTATGCTATGTCCAACCCAGGTGAAGTTCTCAAAATAGCACAATTAAGAGATGAAAGCCATAAGCTACTTGATATTGGATGGTTAAAATATAGTTATGGTTGGGCAAAACATGTTCTCTTTCCATTTTTGATGGTATTTACATTCGTTAATTATCAAAGTTCGAAAAGAAAAACTTGGTTGTCTCTGTTTATTTTTTCTTTGATGCTATCTATTACGGTTAGTGTGCTTAATTTTGAAAAAGGACCTATTGTTAAGGTTTTTGCACTTTTATTTCTAATTCAGTTTTTAATGAGTTATAAAAAATGGGGCGTAAAAAAAGTCATAACTGTTTCAGCAATTGGATTTGTCATAATGTTTGCTGTACCAGCGATTATGATAATTTATTGGGCTGGATTACCTTTCAATTTGGGCTCGTTATGGATAGCAGAGCTCGGCATACTAAAACGCTTGTTTTGGAAGGGCGTCTCTTTGCAATATAACTACTTCACTTTATTTCCAATTGATGGTCATACATTTCTTCATGGTGCAGGTATTCGTCCTCTTGCACAATTACTTAATTTAGAACATTTTCCAGTTGTTAGGTATGCTTACCATGAATTGGTGGGCGGAAAACTCCAATCCGGAAATGCTAGTACAGGCTTTTTTGTGCTCGGTTATGTAGACTTTGGATATTTTGGTGTATTTATTATGTCGACATTAATGGGGATTTTCCTTGGTGTGCTGCATGTCTGTTTCGTGAGAGCAAAAAAGAATACAACTAACTTCTCCATATACATGTTTTTTATGATCCTTTCAATGGGCCTATTTTCTCATGCTATAACGGTATGGCTACTGACTTCAGGAGTTGTTGTGATGTTCTTATTAAGGTTTTTAAAACCCATATGCGATTCCTTGAACAAAACTCTCCGGCTATCCATAGAGAAAAGGGAATCCCCGTAATCGATAGAAGCGTGTTTCCATTTACGCCTTCAAAACTCTATTTTATGCAGCGAAGTTGTTAAAATTATTACAGGGAGTTTAAAATGTCGTTAAAAATCTGCTTTCTCTCATATACTCACCCCTGTTATGATACACGGATTTTGCACAAAGAAGCTAAATCGTTGTCTGAGGCGGGCTTTGAGGTTGTGCTCCTTTGTCCAGGCGGTGATGGTAATTACTACCAACACGGTGTGCACATTGTGATGTATCCTCCAAGAACCGGAATGCTCGGCAGGTTCAGCAAATTTTTTCGGCTGTACAAGCTAGCTGTTCAAACTAATGCCGACTGTTATCACTGTAATGAAGTGGAATCATGGATTATCGGTAGCCTCATTAAATTATTCTACCGAGGTAAACGAGTTATTTTTGACGTTCACGAGCATTACCCTAGCCGTTTTCGAGAGCCCCACTTTCCTAAGTGGCTGAAGTGGGTGGGAGAGCCCGCCATCCGTCTTCTGTTCCTGATTCTGACGCCTTGGACTGACCATTTAATCTTTGCCAAGCGCAGTGTTGCTCCAGATTTCCACGGTGACAAGCATAAACAAAGTTTTATTTTCAATTATGGGCCTCTCTGGGTGCAATCCCAGCAACCAAAGGATGTAATCTATTCTGTTCAGAAGGAGTTTGCCGGGCGGTGTTTTGCTATTCATGTAGGAGGTTTCTCACGGGCTCGAGGTTGGCCGCAGTTATTACAATCATTAGCCTTGATGAAGTGTCAACAGATGGAGGTTGTTTGTTTTGGTAACATCCATGAAGGCAGAAAAGTGTTGCTGACAGAAGCAGAAGAGTTAGGTGTTGCAGATCGCATCCACATAAAGGAGCGAGTGCCCTATGAGCAGATGTTTGATTATCTATTGTGTGCTGATATTGGTTTAATGCTGTATCAGCCTGGTATTATGAATCATGTTTATGCATTTCCGATGAAAATGTATGATTACATGCTTGCAGGCCTGCCCGTGATTGGACCCGATTTCGCCATTGAAGTTGAGCCAGTGGTTCGCCAAGAAAAGTGTGGATTATTGGTGAACACGGCCGACCCCGGGCAGATTGCAGAAGCACTAGATTGGTTGTGCGCTCATCCTGATCTTGCTATGCAAATGGGACAAAGAGGACGCGAAGCGGTTATTCGTCAGTACAATTGGGAAAAGGAAGCAGCAAAGTTGATCAAGATTTATTCAGAGATAGGCTCTAAAGGAGTCAATTGAAGCGTGTGGTGGCATTGCAAAGCAAAGATCATGAAGTTGTCTTTATTTATGAAAAACGAGAGGACTATAATGAAAATCATCAAGAGAATAATCAAAAAGCTGATCAGAATTGTGCTGGGATTCTTGGCGATAAATAAATTGAATAGACTGCGGAAACTCAATATTCCAGCAGGAGAAAAGATAGCAAGAGCCCTGGATGAGACATTAAACAACCATCTTTCCCCTGAAGAAAAAGAATGGGTCGATAAAATAGAAGAACT
>JAVCCS010000087.1 GCA_030765365.1 Candidatus Theseobacter exili | reverse complement strand
TTCTGAATTTTTTCATTTACCTCACGTATATCAGCATCCATATTTTTCTCCTTAAATGACATATGTTTGAATTTGTGGTTTTTTTTGGCAACTATTGAAGAAAACAAGATTTCTTGTAATTTCGTTCCATCATTTTTGAGGATTTTTTTCCAGGACTATTTCTTCAGTATTCAGTTCTGTATCATTATCAATTATTTTACCCAGGCGATTAACAAACCTGTCAACGACCCTGGCTAAGGCCGAACTTGAAGAACCTCTTTCCTGTATATTTTTCCAGACATCATAAGCCTCTTTATGCCTTCCGGCTTTCTCCAGTGAATGAGCAAGCATATGTTCAACCCATTGCGGATGCTCCTTTTGTGCTGCTTGAGAAAAGTAATAGATACATTTATCATATTCATCTGTCTTCATAAAATAAGTCCATCCAATATCAAAGAAAAGATCAAAACGGTCAGGATTGTTTCTTGCACCTTTTAAAAGATATGCAATTCCGCTTCTCAACCATTTATCCTTCTCTTCCGGAGTTATTGCTTCATGATACAAATTAAAAGCCATGTGCCATCCGCCTGTAGTCCAAGCCAGCACGAAATGTGGCTGTAGAAATGTTATAGTTTCAAATATTGGAAGTATTTTATAATGTTGTCCGGAATGAAACAATTCATCTATCTGAAGCCACAAAATATCAGCTGCAATACCTCTAAACCCTGCAACCAGCACATTGCTGACAACATCAGCAGGCCTATATATAATTCTGCGAGTTATTCCCTCATCAGGAGCCATTCTGTTTAAATGAATCTGACAATATCCGGATGCTGCAAAAAATGCAATTGCCAGTATCAAAGCAATGCTTTTCTTTTGATTGAGTCGTTCAATATTCTTCCTTTACTTACAAACACATCTTCGGGTTTAAAATATCACGGTTCCATTAACCGGTCATTCAGCCGATATGCTAAAACTGCCAGAAACAGAGTTATAAAGATGTAAATTGACCCGTAAATAACACCATCAACAATCATATTCCTTGGATAATCTACTTCAACAGCTACATATTCCAAAACTCGATATTTACTGAAATCCGGAATAACTTTCATTGACCATTCTATTATTTGTTTCGAAAAATCACTCTGTGCTCTTTCTGCAATTTGATGAATTTGCTCTGTCAAGTTTCCCATAATCAATATTGAAACACAAAAAAGCACATTTGTTATTCTGGAAAATATTGTTGCTCCAAGAACTCCAATTGAAACAATTATCAATACTTTTATATATGTAAATAAAAACAAAACACCGATGTCATTCATTACGGTTCGAAAATAATAATAGAAAACTCCCAAATAAATCAATTCCATAATTAAAAGAGCAAGTCCGAGTGAAAATGCAAGACCCAAATATTTACCTAGAATTATCTGCAATGAATTAACAGGATTTGTTCGCAGTATGAAAATTGTACGATTTGTTACTTCTTTATAAATTATGTCTGACACTACAACTATTGTGCAAATAGAAACGATCCATCCAATAAGTGTGAATGAAATATCTGTCACAAATGCCTTTTCAGCTCCCGGAGTAATTGAAGTAAACAATTTTGACGAACCGACGCAAACCAATGCAATAAATAAAGATATAAAAAGAAGTTTTGAATGCATTTCTTCTTTAAATGTTAGGATAACAATGGCTAAAAGCTTTCTCATATTCTACTTCTTCCCAATAGTTTCAAGGAAAAAATCGTCTAGATTCTTTTTTGGATGTCCTTCGAAAACAATTTTTCCACCCTTATTTGTAATTGCTTCCTTAATTGCTTTATTCATTTCAGGTGTAGCAGAGTCAAACACAAACTGGTATTTGGTTTTCATCTCCAAAAGTTCATCAGCATTTCCTGCTTTTATTACGACACCATTGTTAAGTATCAGAAGACGGTCGCAGATATTCTCTATTTCTGAAAGCAAATGGCTGGAAAGAACAATAGTCTTACCCCTTTTCTTCAAACCAATAATTAATTCTTTAATCTCCCTGGAACAAACAGGATCAAGCCCAAGAGTAGGTTCATCTAGAACAATGAGTTCAGGATCTTTTAAAAGCACTTGTGCAAGGCTAAGCCTTCTTGCCATGCCTTTTGAATATTCTTTAGACCTTCTTTTTCTTGCATCCAACAGGCCGACCTGCCCAAGAACCTCCTCAATTCGTTCTACACGCTTTTTCTTCTTAATTCCTGCTAGTCTCCCAACAAAATGCAAAGTTTCATCAGCATTTAAAAATCTGTATAGATAAGACTCTTCCGTAAGAAATCCAATCTTGGATTTAACATCCATTGATCTTGGATCCTTTGAAAAAACTCTTACACTGCCTTTCGTTGGATGTACAAGCCCCAGGATTGCTTTTAGAGTTGTCGTTTTTCCGGAACCGTTTGGTCCTAAAAGGCCAAATATTTCACCAGTCTGAACCTGTATATCAAGGTCCTTAATGGCAACAATGCTCTTTCTGCTCAGAAAGTTTTTGTAAATCTTTGTCAATTTATCAGTCTTAATTGCAATATCAGGCATATCCACCATTGGCTATACCTCCTTTCTATCAAACAATAAACCCGCCAGAATAAGTATCGCAGCTATATAGCAAAATCCGTAAACTATGGCTACACCCAAATAATGAAACGATATATTTTTTCCAACAGCCATAGCATCGGATATATTGAATTGTTCAAAGTTAGGAAATAAAAAATAAAATATCATCATCACTATACGAACAGGAAATTCAAATTGCTTGGAAATTTCTGCAAGTATATAAGTCAAATGTCCAGTCACATATATAATTAGACTAAGTGCAAAATTAAGTGATACAGATGTAAATGTAGAAAAGAATAGTACAACCGATGTAAAAACAAGTGCCCTAGCATATATCATTACAACAGCTTTCAGCAGCATAAAACTTTCTAAAATTTTACCGTCTACATTCCAACGCATATTTTGAACATTTCCAATTCCCGCTGCAGAATCAAAAGCATCTCCAACTATCAACTTCAGTCCTATGCTTACAAAGAAAACTATTGTCAAAATAAATATTACAAAGAAAACAAATACAGCTATTCCCAAAAATCTTCCCCAAATATAATCATGTGGTGTAATCCGGTTTGTTCTAATATTACATATTGTTTTTTGCTCAAACTCAGCAGGCACAGGATATGCGGCAAGGACTATGCAAATAAGCAAAGAAAACACGGTAATTCCAGCAAGCCCTATATCTTTTATTAACTTCATCTGTTCATGCATACTAAAATAGCTGAAAACACTTGATGAAGCTACAATCATCAATGCAAATATAGTTAAAAAACCTATAAAACGGCTTCTGAATGCTTCTTTAAAAGTAACGCCTGCTATTGCAAATACTGCTCTCATTGTAAATAAACTATCCTGTACGACATTTATGTTCACATTGTTTTCAATAAAATATTAATCATTTTACCTGAGTATCATTTTTTTTTCCAGAAAAAAGGCCGGCTAAAACCGGCCTTTTTAATTTTTTGGAGCGGGTGAAGGGAGTCGAACCCTCGACGTTCAGCTTGGGAAGCTGACATTCTACCTCTGAATTACACCCGCACATTTTCTCTATAAAATTCTTTATAACCTATATCTACTTAGTACAATTGTCAATATACAACTATATAATTTGTTTAGAAGAGCACACGCTATTCTTTGCATATATCACCATTTTTTAAAAATAAAGATTTCAAATATCTAATCTCTTGATAATTAACCAATTTCAAGAAATACACCGCTGTAAAAAAAAGAAAAACTATTAAGAAAAACCTTAAAAACCAAGGAAACCGAATTATTATTGGAGAAGCTAACAAACCAAATATCAGAACGAAAAAGGGCTTAATAATATAGTTTTTGTAATCGAACTTAAATATGTTTTTATTTATGAAGAACAATTGTAAAAACATGA
>JAVCCS010000079.1 GCA_030765365.1 Candidatus Theseobacter exili | reverse complement strand
TTACGGAACCTCGGAGAATGCGATAAAAACACAGATATGGATTGCAATTTCTATCTATGTTCTGGTAGCCATTGTCAAGAAGGAGCTGAAACTGGACCAAAGTCTCTACACTATTTTACAGGTTTTGAGCGTTACGCTTTTTGAAAAAGAACCGAATTTACAAGTACTTACGAATAATGATTACTCAAATCCATCCACTGTCCCTTCTAACCATTTGAATTTATTCGAGTAACGTTGGGACAGCAGTGATTCTCTATAACTATTTAAGATACTGAATTAAATCATTAACTGCAGATAATTTATCAAGGTTAAAAACCCTTTCCTGCACCATTTCGACATTATCCTTACCGATGACATCTATCGTTAGTTGCATAAATTTAGTTTCTAACTCACTCTCAGTCATTGGTTTACGCAAATCTCCTTTAGGATAATCGACATAGCCACTTACTTTTCGACCATCTTTGAGTGTAACCTCGACCGCAGCTGGACGATTATGGGGCCTTAATTTGTCCATTTCAGGGGAATGCACTACGCTAACTTTGTTTGCCAAATCATGAATCTTTGGATCACGAATCGTAGAACCCATCATCTCTTCTAATCCAACTTTCCCATACATCAGTGCTGCCGCCACGCCATAGGGTAAGCTAAACTGACACTGTGTAGGTTCACTCATCACATTCGTTCTGTTTTGTCCTGGGACTTGAGCTGCAAAATCATATGTCCGTACTTCAACTTCCATAATGTCTTCAACGCTTATCCCATATTGTTTCCTAAGATTGATGGCTATCTCTACCGGGGAGTGTATAACTCGGCATAGTGCATAGGGTTTAAAGTAAAGGTCAGAAATTGTGTACTCTTCCCCGATTCCCTGAGTCGATTTTTCAAAGTTAACTTTGTCACTAAGAAGCCTTAAAAATCCTTTTCCAATTCTGGGGTCTCCTTCCAGTGGAGCACCCTTCAACCCACGCATGGCCAGTAACACCGCCTCTATTCCAGCTCTGGCGGGAGTACCACCATGAATTGGCTTGATGCTGTATCCTCCCCACAGATTATCATTAGTTGAAATAGGTAAAATAAATCCGGCAATTCCAAAAGCGTTATATGTTTGTTCTTCATCCAACCCGAGTAGTTTTGCAGCAGCAGCGGCCGCCCCTATTGTCCCTACTGTTCCCGTAGGTTGAACCCCCTTTGACATGTGCGAAGGGAAGATTGACGCGGCTACTCTATTCCCAATTTCGTATCCAGCAAGTACGGCGTTAATAAATTCACTTCCAGTTTTTCCTTGCCATTCTGCGATTGCCAATGACGTCGATATGACAGGGCAACATGGGTGCATGCCTCCTTTTGAATATCCATCCTGAAGCTCAAGAGCTTCAGACAAAGAACCATTTACTAACGCTGCAGTTCGTGCCGAAGTCCGCACATTGCTTCCAAGTACGGTAGCTTCCGCATTATCTCTTAAAGATTCTGCGTATTCGATCATTAACTTTCCAAAGTCCGTTTTTGTAGCCCCTAAGATAATCCCGAGATTATCATAAATACACCACTTAATAATTTCCACAACCTTTACAGGAATCTTTTGATGGTCCAACGACACACAATAACTAGCCATTTTCCTTGTATAATCTTTCATGTTTCCCCCTTTCCATATCTCTCTCAATGAATTTTCAAGCAACAAGATTAATTTGACGCATACATTCTTAATTCATGAACTGCAACAAACTACCTATTATATCACATCCGCATACATGCCGTTTGCAAGCTATAAGCTGACTTTTCCGAATACTTCCTGTTCAGAGACATCGTCCTTTGCCTAATAGATGTTTTGACAATTTTAATTACACCGACATTCGATCCTACCCATCGAAATTTTCAATATCACAAAATAAGTTAACCCTTGTAAGTGTCTCTGTGTGAAGTGGGTTGCATCCATTCACCTTAATGCAAAGTGTTGTTAATTAATTAAGGCCCTTGCCAACAATATGGGATCACTTGCTTTGTTTCGCTTATAAAATTGATTCGACAATAAGTGTTAAGCCTTGGCCTCCACCACCACAAAGAGTTACTAGTCCATACCGATTCTTCCTTCTTTGCATTTCATAAATCAATTTTGTTAAAATTATTGCACCAGTTGCACCAACAGGATGACCAAGAGCAATGGCACCTCCATTTACATTTAATTTTTCCTTGGGTATGGGTATACCCTTCAAAGTAGCCAAGCACTGAGAAGCAAATGCCTCATTTAATTCAAATAAGTCTATATCATCGATATCTATTCCCGCCCTTTTTAAAGCCAATTGAGTCGCTGGTACAGGTGATATACCCATAAATCGTGGATCAACTCCCGCAGCAGCCCCTGATATAATCCTCGCCAAGGGGTTTACTTTTAGTTCAACAGCCTTTTTGTAACTCATGATGGCCAATGCCGCTGCTGCGTCATTTTGGCCTGAAGAGTTTCCGGCAGTTACTGTACCGCCCTCTTTGAACACAGGCTTCAATGCTGCCAGCTTAACCATGGTCGTATTGAGTCGTGCGTGCTCGTCTTGCTCAAAACTGAATAGCTCCTTGGAGGCTTTAATTGTAACAGGAATAATCTCATCTTTAAATTTTTTAGTTTCTATAGCTTTCGCCGCTTTTTGTTGACTTTCGTATGCAAATTGATCTTGACTCTCTCGGCTAACATTGTATTTCTCTGCTAAATTCTCGGCTGTTATGCCCATTGAAAGATCCTCACCGTATATTTCAGGGGGCTGAGCTCCCATGCCAGATTCCGTGAGAGAATCTTTCAGTACACCGTCTCCGCGAAAATAGCCAAATCTAGCTTTTTTTAGATAAAAGGGCGCAGCACTTAAAACCTCAGTTCCCCCTGCAACAACAACGTCATTATTGCCTGTCTTTATTTCCTGAAAAGCGTTAAATACAGCTTGCAGACCCGACGTACATTGCCTATGAACAGTATAACCCAGAATACTTTCTGGCAATCCGGCTTTTAATGCCGCATGGCGGGCAATATTCGACGCTTCAGTCGTTTGTCTTGTCCAACCGAGTATTACCTGATCTACAGATTCATCAGCAATACCCGCTCTACGAATCGACTCTCTAATAACAATGGCAGCCAACCCTTGAGGAGTTTCATTCCGCAATGAACCACCATATTTGCCAATGGCCGTCCTTACCGCACTCACAATAACAACATCATCTTCTTTCATAGACCAATCTCCTTATAATAAATACTTTATCGATTCCCATCGATTCCGATAGACGTTTCGGGATGATGAATTTACTAATTTGAACAGTCTGATATTGCTTCAATGTTTGTTCGCTATTTGAATATGACCTTACTTTCATCAATACTCAAAAAAGTGATTCATATATAGACACTTGCACGTCCTGCAAGCAAATGTTTATTTGATGCATTATCTCTGCAAACGACATTAAAGACCTTTTTTTTATCGCTACTGCCGTCTGTATTTCCCATCATAGCCTCTGCAGTTACTTTTGGAAGCACACCAGGTAGAAGGTTATTCAAGAAATATACTTCGTATTTACCTCTTTGTAGCCACAACTCCCCCCAGATATTACCAAACATGGCATTCAATAATCCTATTGAATATCGACCGGGGGCTACAATGTCGGCGAGGCCCGCTTCCTTTGCAAGACGAACAGTGTTGTGTATGCAGGGATACGAGCCATAAATACTTTCCTCAATCTCCCAAAATAGAAGGATATTATCCATCGTCAGTTCTTTTTGCTCGAACGACAGGCACACTTCCGATTTATTTTCCTCTTTATTTTCATTCTTTTTCCCGGAATTGTTCTTTTTACTTTTTACCATTGTTTTTTTGTATTCTAGTAATTCCTTTAAGTTTAAAAGCATTGTATTTCTTACCCTGCACAAAATATTTCCGTGTTCATCTCTTGTATTCACTTCAGATACAAAATAACGACCTCCACGCTTTTCATATTGATCTATAATCTTCCCCGTCGCTGTTATGAATGTTCCAGGAAAGAAGGATTTAAAATATTCCACTTCACATTTCGCATGAACGCTGCCACTCCAAGAATATCTAGTGCGGAGGACCCAAGTATCTAAACCGCAAAGGACACTCGGCTCCGCATACAATCGACCATCTTTACTTTCCAGAAAAGTCCTGTCTCTTATTGTCAATGCTTCCAATCTTTTTTCGTT
>JAVCCS010000301.1 GCA_030765365.1 Candidatus Theseobacter exili | reverse complement strand
CTGTCATTCCCGCGGAAGGGAGAATCCAATGTTTATATACAAATAGATTTCTTCCCTATTTTTATATTTTATTCTTTGCATTGTTTTTAAGCAAGAAAAAATAATTAGTGGCACATTACCTACCTGACAGGTGGAATATATGAGTCTTACAAAGAGGAGTGCTATGCTGGGAGAGGGACTTGAACCCTCACGAGATAAAATCTCAACGGATTTTAAGTTTCTTGTTTCCTTGCTTGAATAGCACGGAAAATTCATCGGCTGTCCATTCTGATCAATAGACTGTTTGCCAAAACCCTCTCTCCATGTACCGATACAAAGTCCTCCTGCAATTTCAATTCCTTTTTTCTCGTAATATTCTTTAATACTCTTAATGTCATCAATCTTAAGAAATTTTCCGGAAAAACGTATTTCTCCCTCATCCCCACGGAAAATATCCAGATAGATTTTTTCAATCTCCAGCTGTTTAAGATAATTGTCAAATCTTTCTCTGGATACCTTTTCTTTGAGAATATTTATGCCGTTTGTTTCAACATAAACCGCTAACTTGAAACTCATTTTATATCCTTCCCCTTTTCATTTTATTTTTAAATTTCTCTATGCCGTCCAATCCTCCGTAACCTTCATAAACCAAATGTCCGTTAAATTCAGTTTCTTTTAACATTGTCCTGAATAAATCCCAGTTGATTTTACCTTCCCCAGGTGGAAGATGTTGGTCTGTTATCCCATCATTGTCGTGAATGTGTAATTGCACCACACGATTTTTTAGAACCTTCAACCCTGAAATAACCTCATTCCTGAGATTTGCATGCCCAATATCCAGACATACCTTTATTTTAGGCTCTCCAATTTCCTCTATAAACTCCAATAAGTTAAACACACTGTTGCAAAAATAAGAACCGGGAATATTTTCCAAAAGTAGAGTAAACCCTTTTTTCTGACTGTATTCAAATATTTCCATTACACTATTTTTAGATTGTTTCCTTCTTTCATTACGGAAACTATCATCTTCCTCTATTGTGGTGCTGGGATGAACAACCACATTCTTTGCTCCTAACCTCACTGCGATATTCATAGAATACTTCAACTCATTTATTGCTTTTCGTCTCTCTTTTAAATCTAAGGCAGAAATATCACAGCGAATCGGTGTATGAAAGGAAATCGCTTTTATGTTACATACCTGCAGGGTTTTTTCTAATCCACATTATATAGAAGGGAACTTTATGGAGAATTTCTCATAAGTTGTCCCATCAATTTTTATTACCTCAATATCAATTGAGGTTTTAGGATTTACGCTAACTTTGCAAAAATGAAGAATGTCTGCAGCTATAACCTGGTAAGGATTAGATACAGCATTAACAGGATATTCGGGATAAAGCAGTTCTGCACCTCCTGTTGTTATAAAATTCTTTCCATTTTTTCTGTCCGGATAGATGCTCCGCTCATAGGTATGAATATGACCTGCAAAATCAATTATTACCCCTTCATAAGAGGCAAGAAGGTCAGGCAATACGCTGTTATCATAAGCCCATAAAACTTCCGCGGAAGTAAAACAAGTAGTATGCTGAAAAACAAAAACAGGTTTTCCGAGTGTAGAGACCTTCGATAAATCTTTTATTAACCAGTTATACTGCTCATCCCCCTTTTTTAGAAAACCTTTATCCGGAATGTGTAATATAACAAAATGGGCACAGTCGTAATCAAAAGAATACCATAATTTGTTCCCACTCTTCCTACATGAGCATCCCCACAGACAACAAAAGTAAACGGTGTAGATGAGAGTGGTTGAGAACAAGGATGTTTAATCATTGTTTCTCTCAAGATATAGAACTGAATATCTATTTACCAAGGATGGTGAAAGTTTTATCATACAATGTTTCTTTTTTTGAATAATATCTAATTTCTTTTGCCCTGTAAAATCAGGTGATACTAAATAACCCCTTTTAACATTATCAGCCAAAACTTTTAATATTATTTTTTTCCCTTTGGGCAAACGGTCAACAAGGGAAGGATAAACAATATCAGGGATTTTAGGAATAATATCTCCTGAAGACAGTTTACTGCCTATAGCATTAACAATATGGATGGCTATATCGCTCTTATTCCTCTCCTTATCAGTAGAATTTCTGCCAAGTCGAAAGATGTTGATAAATATTCCAACTGGAACATTCTCTGTTTCAAGTATTATCTCTTTACCGATGAAATAACGGACAGAATTTATAATCAGTCTTTTATAATTTGGCAATCTTTCATCCAGCCACAAAATCTTTTGTTGGCCAGGCACTGAATCACGAATAAATGTCCAATATGCTTTCTTCTTGCTGTTATCTTCTTTTATCTTTACCTTTTCTCCTGCATAGTTAATCCCTCCATAAGAGTAAATCCCTTCCGTATGGTTCATTAATCCTACCTTAGAACTGAAATAAAGGATTTTCCCTCTTTTAGAATTATTATCCTTTATTTCAACAATGGCTGGATAATCTATTTTATAGGAATAAATATTATAACGTTCCACCCATGCATAATAGATTGAATTCTTACCCTTGTCTTTTGGTTTTACTAAAACCTGAGAAGCATGATAAGGAAATCTCCCTTTTAATCCGTTCATTAGTCCTGACTCTTCTTTTTGAGGGTCAATAAAGAAAGGTAGATTAACTTCCGTTACCGTTTTCTGATAATTTAAACCCAGTAAGTTAGACAAACCGAAATTATCCAGTTTCTTGCCTGTTTCATCACGCAATGAAGTCTCATGGGTCAGGATCAGGTCACCTCCGTTTTTGACGAATTTCTCAATAGTTTCTACTTGTTTTGCCGAAAGGCATACAGCGTTGGGTAAAATTAGTAACTGATAATCATTAAGATTGGCAATATCATAAAGAGCCTCATCCAGTATTACTTCAAAAGGGATATTATTTTCAATAAGCGCCTGACACCATCCAGCCCACTCGTTAACATAGTAGTTGCTGTCTTCTCCTAAAAGAATTTTATTCCGGGAAGAAAAAAGTACTGCGATATTTGCGTAAGGTCGAGGGTATCTATAAAGTTTCTCATTTTTTGCTTCCCAGTTAAAATAATCGTAACTTGTATCCTTTATGAGTTTATATTTATTTCCTCCATAGCAAGCTTTTTCGTCTCGCCACATATTGTGCCCAAAAGATTTAGTTAAAGCCCAACAGAAGAAATCCTCCTCAGCATTTTCAGGATAGTGAAGATCTATTACGGGCATATTAAACTGATAACTCATCCCGGAATAATACTTTTTCTCCAAAACAAGTTTTACCCAATTGTAATAGTACTTACGACTGCAGGAAGGGATATTTCTTGTGATGAGATTAGTCTCCATAAATAGGACATTGGCGCCCCGGGCAAAACTTTCGTAGGTATATCCCGCATCGTGAGCATCTAACGTATTAATAGAACCAATGGAACAACAGGTAAATAAAGTTTTATCTTTACCTATAGCATTAGATATATCAACAAGTTCATCACCGGTAGAAATAATACGAAATTGTATCCAATCCCGCCAAACGGAGTTATTGAAGTTTTCCCATACTGACAAATTTTTACCAATAGGAAGTTCATAACCAAATATCTTTTTGAATTTCTTGCGACAGTAATTACATCCGCAATGAAACCAGCCTGGAGAAAGCTGGATATCATCATGCATCAATCCATCAACACCCGTATATTCAATAAAGTCGGTAATGTAGTCAAAATAGGCTGATTTAAAACCCGGATTGTTGATACAAAGCCAACGCGTTCCTTTTCCATAAGCATCAGATATAGTAGCATTACCTGTTCTTACATCAACATTCATCCAATCGTCAACATTCCATCTTTTATATTGTATCCCACTCTTTGTCACTATAGTGCTGGAATGATGTTCATAAACCTTTATCCCGTATTCGTGGCATGCATCAACAATAATTTTGGTCATTTCTTTAATCTGGTCAAAGATATCGACAAAGTTAAAACGAAAGTGAAAAGAAAAAGAGGTATTAACAAAATTTATTCCCATCTCTTTTAAACTCTTTGCTGTTTTCCGGGCTTCCATGGGAGTAATCTTTAGATTCTCTTTACAGCCCTCATTACCTTTGCCATAAGCAGGCCAATTACAAACCCGAACATTCCATATCCAAT
>JAVCCS010000324.1 GCA_030765365.1 Candidatus Theseobacter exili | reverse complement strand
TCTTTCTCAGGATCATTTTCTTGATTCTCTTCAAAGAATTGATCTTTTCTGTCTTCTTCCATAATTGCCTCGCAATTTTTTATTTTTTTCCGAGTCACATAACAATGCGCCTCTACTTAGTAAATTAAACTTCCAACTGTTTCATCTATCTCTTCTAACAACTTTTGAGCTTCATTGTTTTCTGGTTCTATTTGTAATATTTTTTTAGCGTATTTTCTCGCATCGTAATATTTAGCTTCTTCTAGTGCTTCATGCGCTTTGGTGAAATATTCACGCATTTTTTTGTTTTCTTTATCTGTCAAACTTCTTCGAAAAACTTTTATCCCATCCTCCGATTCTACGGTTTGCTCTTCTTTTTCGATTTCACTCATCCTAATATATTCTTCCTCTTCATATCCAGGCTTGAAATAATCCGGAACACCTACGCTCTTATTAATTTCAACCAGTGATATATAGTAATTCGTATCAGCTTCAACTCTAGAATATTTTTCAGTAGACAACTTTTCAAGTTCTTCAAGAAATCTAGACATTTCAAGATCTCCCATATTCATTCTTTCCTGCATGACAGCAACATACATTTCTTGATGTTCAATTTTACTTACTGCCACTTCCATCTGTATCAATGCTTTCTGGTATTTGAAATATCTTTCTTTTACTTCCACAATTAAATCTTGTTCTGCTTTTGCATATTCATATTTTGATGTCGCAAACCCCACTCTAGCATCTTCTAGGTTTGAAAAATACGCAAGATCATCAAGTATATTTAGGGTAATATAACTAGTAGCGCTATCCGTACCCCTAAACGAAGAAACGGTAGGAGTCCAATGCTCCTTCACATAATTATATTCCAATGTGTTCCCCCAAATTGGCAGACTCCCCTTAATCCCAACATACCAGTTCTTTTTATATGGCCTGTCTTCCGGATTTGTTGATCCTTCTCCAGATCCTCCAGGATCAGTTTCAGTAGGCTGATAATTCTCAAAAGCATTTCCGACAGAACTTTGAAGTGTAATTTTAGGCCACCCCTTAGCTTTCATCATTTTTCTTTCTATATCATAATATTCAATAGTCTTTTCTTTAATTTGAAAATCCGGATTATACACTAAGGCAAGCTCATAACAATTTTCTAATCCTATTTTAAGAATTTCTTTGGGCTGAGAGACTTCTTTGATTCTAAAATTACCTTTTGGCTCTACGTTCATATTCTGAAGTAAAATCATCTCTGCAAGCCGCACATCTTCAACAGATGAGCTATACTGAAAATCAGCTTGCATTTTAATGCCTTTTATTTTTAAAAATTCTACTCTTGGTATAACTTCTTCGGCGATAGCCGCTTCCGTAATCCTATAAATATCGTCTGTTTTTGCCTTATATTCAGACTGAAAAACTATAGCCTTCATTTGTTTATCCAACGTGTAATACGCTTTTTTCGTGCTTTCAATTATTTCGTTTTCTATTTTTTTCTTTTCTAATTTAACAATTTCAGTATTAATATAGTTTTGTTTTTGCTTAAACCAAGTGCCCATACCATCAAAGAGAGTATGTTTTATTTCAGCTTCGTATTTTCTTCCCTGATAATGCCTATCATTAATCTTACCAAAGGAAGGTTCATACTTCAGTGCTACTTCTGGCCATAAATCTCTACGGCTTTCCCATAACCTCATCTCTCCAAGTTTAATCTGTTTGTTAGCAACGATCATACGATGACTTCTGTTAAGCGCAATCTCTACACACTCATCTATTGAATACTCTTTAGCCTTATTTAACCTCTCTCCAATTTTTGTTTCTTTTTGTTTGAAAGCCCCAAAAATAAAATCTTTCCATCCTTTTTCTTCATCGTACCTTGTCATAGGATCTTCTGCTGTTTTTATAAATCTTCCAGCAATTTTTTTGTTTTCATCTTTTCTTTCATTCCTAATATCTAAAAGCTCTTGCTTGTCAATATCTATGACCGCCTCAGCAACCTTTTCGTTAGTAGGAGCTACATCCCATGCTTTATAGGCATACTTCCTGGCCTTTGAATAATTTTCTTTATCGAGAAAATATTCGGATCTTTCCAAATGCTCATCAACTTTTTTATCAATCTTTGCTTTTTTCTTTTCTACCCTGCTCTTCCCTTTTACCTTATTGCTGATTTGTTCTTCTGCCACAAGAACTCTTTGCTTTACTTGTTGATTGTTGGGAGCTATCCTCAAAGCTTTTTTATAATACTTAAGGGCTTTGTCTGGTTTCTTTTCATTTAGATAAGCTTCCCCTTTTTTAAAATATTTTTCTGTTCTCATTTCCTCTTTTGTTGGTTTCGGTTCGCTTACAGGAGCCTCTTCAATCTCCACACTTATCTCAGCCTCTTCTACTAATACGGGACTCTCTTGTTCTTCCTGCAATCCGCTTTCTGCATCCTGAGAAACGCTAATGCTTATCAATTGGGGAGTTCCAAATGCTTCATCAAAAAGATCTACTGCTTCCGGTTTCGTTTCTTCCTCTTTTTCCATTTCTTCCTCAAAAGACGCTTCTACTCCTTCTACTTCCGCAAGAGGCATTTCTACTATTTTTTCTTCTTCAATTTTTTTAGTGGGTTCTACTTCAATCTCGATAGGCTTTGATTTAGGCGGCTCAGTGAAAGATTCTTCACTTTTCGTTTTTAGGTATAGCTCTTTTTCTTCCCCTTTTTCCGTTTCTTCCTCAAAAGACACTTCTGCTACTTCTACTTCTGCAAGAGGCATTTCTACTATTTTTTCTTCTTCAATTTTTTTAGTGGGTTTTACTTCAATCTCGATAGGCTTTGATTTAGGCGGCTCAGTGAAAGGTTCTTCACTTTTCGTTTTTAGGTATAGCTCTTTTTCTTCCTCTTTTTGTTTGTCTTCTATCGCATGAGTTTTTGC
>JAVCCS010000042.1 GCA_030765365.1 Candidatus Theseobacter exili | reverse complement strand
TAAAGTCTTTACATCATTCCAGGACTGACAAAAGCCATGCCATTTCTTCATTTTCTCGAGGCTCTCGATGGACTTTTTGAGCCGTCGGACTGCTTCTTCCCTTGAAATATATCCCATCAAATATGCGCCGGTAACAGATGCAAAACCCATACCGATATTAGTTACAGAAGTGTTTCCTCCTCTGTAAATATTGTCGTACGGCAACCCAGTTGCCGGTTCCCAAAGATAATCAAGACATTCCCATGTTTCCCGGGCAAGTTCCTCTAAATAAAGTGTATCTTTTTTTGAAAGTGTCATTGCAGGTTTCCCTCCTGATAAACAGCCTTTGTTACCCCAAATTGTTTTGTCGTATGTACTTTTTGTTTTAGTATCAGATATTGATCCGGCATTTATGCCCTTTGGCCGCAAAAGAAAAAACACACCGGAAATAATTGAAAAAGTTATAATTAAACTGTAGCTTTTTATTTTCAATTTGTTACTCCTATTTATTGAATAATAATTATTTGAGTCTAAGAAGATACCATTCAAGCTATTAATAGTTCAATAATAATTATGGCAAGAATAAATGAATAATTTAACCCGGTTTTTACAATAGAAATGCGAAGACTCCTTTTATTTTTTTTATTGAGAAAGGAGAGAATCATGGCCGCGGACCATGTTGCTTAAGCGTTCAAGTTTAATTGCTATCTTTTTTTGAATCCCATATGAAGAGCTATTCCAATAACAACAACAGCAAGGATTACAGATACAAGTCCTATCCGTGTTCTTTTGTCGACTACAACATCCTGTATCTTTTCCAGGTTCTCGTATTTTTCCGTAATAGCAACTTCTTGTTTCTGAGAATCCGGCAACATCTGCTTAAACATCGACAGTGTAGCAGCAAGTGCAATCAATATAATAGCTAAACTTAAAAGCAAAACACGTTTCATAATTATTAACTACTTAAAATATTTTCCGATTATTGGTTCAAGCTTCTCCATTGTTTCAATAGGAATAGCTCCAGGATCAGTCATAATAGTATTTTTAAGAGCTTCGTGGCAACTACAAAGCTTTTTTTCAGGCAACAATGAAACAATCTTTTTAATAACTCTTTTTGAAGTTTCAACATTCTTGTTAAGATTTTCAACTATCATTTCAATATTCACTTCTTCTTCAAACCAGCAATCATAGTCAGTAACCATAGCCATTGAAGCATAGCATATTTCTGCTTCTCTGGCCAGCTTGGCTTCAATAAGATTCGTCATACCAATTATGTCAAGCCCCCAGCTTCTGTAAAGATTAGACTCAGCACGCGTCGAAAACTGAGGCCCCTCCATATTAAGGTAGCATCCCTTTTCATGTACAATCGCCCCCTCTTCACGACAACTTCTGGCAACAATTTCTCTCAGAGAATTACACAAAGGATCACCAAAAGAAACATGAGCCACAATCCCGTCTCCAAAAAAAGTGCTTCTTCGGTTACGGTTTGTACGATCTATAAACTGGTCAGGAACAACTATATCTGTAGGGCGAATATCTTCACGCAAACTGCCAACTGCACTTATGCCAATGACCTGCGATGCTCCTAGCACTTTGAAACCAAATATATTTGCACAATAATTCAGTTCCGTTGGAAGCAACCGATGTCCTTTACCGTGCCTGGGTAGAAATACTACCTCCCTGCCAAAAAGGTTTCCAACCTGATATTCATCGGATGGCAAACCAAATGGAGTATCAACTCTTTCAGAATGCATATCTTTAATATCTTCAATACCATACAAACCACTTCCACCGATAATGCCCAGTATGTTGTTGCTCATATCTACCTCCACTTAACCTGCTGCTAAATTTACTCTAAATATTTCTAAAAAATATCAGAAAAAATATTTACTAACAATACATTAACCGTTTTTATACTTACTTTTTGTGCCGATTTCAAAAAGCATCTCTTCAACATCTAAAATCCATTTGCCAGTCGGATTTCTCTTTTTATAACGTTCCAAAAGCTTTTTAGCTTCTTTATAGTTCTCTAAATCTTTTTCAATACTACCAAGTTGAAAAAGAACATCTTTATCTTCGGAATCATTTTTGTAAATAGACTCAAAAGCTTTTCGGGCTTCTCCCAGGTTTCCCTGCAAAGCAAGCAACCTAGCCTTCTTATATACATCTTCGCCCTCTTCCTTTCTATAAGGAGAATGTGCTTTAGTCAGATGAAGAACAATGCCAAAACCGGAAACCCAGATAAAACCTAAAATAGCAAGGAAACCCAACAGAACAAAACCGTTTCCGGTACGCATTCCAAACTGAACCCCTGCAATACCACAAACCTGAAAAAAAAGATAAAAACTTCCCAAAAGACAGCGCTGATAAAAAAACATTCCAAGCCCGGGAGAAATAACTGAAATAATTGTAGCTAAACTTTTCACAATATATTTATTACCTTTTCTTTTCTGCCTTTACAAAACATCTTGTATCAGTACATCTTTCCGAATTCTTTCCAGAAGTCAGGAAAGCTCTTTGCTACACAATCCGGATCTTCAATAACAATGCCGGCGTTAACAAGACCAGCCACAGCAAAACTCATTGCCATTCTATGATCATTGTAAGTGCAAATCCTTGCAGGTTTAAGGGCAGACGGTGTAATTTCCATACCGTCATCAACTTGTTTAACTCCAGCACCAAGCTTTCTAAGTTCAGTCTTCAATGCATACAGCCTGTCGGTCTCCTTTACCCGCAAATTAGCTACATTTTTAATTACAGTTTTTCCTTTTGCAAAAAGAGCTACAACAGCCAGAGTCTGGGCTGTATCGGGCATATCATTCAAATCTGCTTCAATTCCGATAAGAGAAGCCCCTTGTACTTCAATCCAGTTTGAACCATAAGAAACCTTACTTCCCATTTCTTTTAGCAAATCAACAAATTTGATATCTCCCTGAACGGAATCAGGAAGCAAATTCCTCACTCGAACGCGCCCTCCTGTAATAGCGGCAGCAGCAAAAAAATAAGTAGCCGAAGAAGCATCTCCTTCAATAATATACGTTTGAGAATTGTAAACCTGTCCAGACTTTACAAAAAATCTCTTATAATTATCATTTTCCGTTCCAACACCAAAATCACTCATAATTTTTAAAGTAAGATCAACATAAGGACGCGAAACAAGATCTCCCTGAATGTTTATAAAAGTATCCCCTAATGCATATGGTGAAGAAAGAAGAACAGCCGTTAGAAACT
Organism: Candidatus Theseobacter exili; assembly: GCA_030765365.1. Lineage (GTDB taxonomy): Bacteria > Auribacterota > JACPWU01 > Theseobacterales > Theseobacteraceae > Theseobacter > Theseobacter exili. The sequence continues at coordinate 2,780 of JAVCCS010000042.1, read as the reverse complement.
GGCTTGAAATTGAACCCCTCAATCTTGCTGTACCACCTTTTATTCCTTTTGCATCAATAAGCAAAGGCGGAAAACCATTTTTCTGAAGAAAACAAATATTTCCCCCTACATCCTCAAGAGCTTTAACCAAATCACCGATAGGCCTCAGATGCATTCTTTCAGTACCTTCCAGAATATACTTTCCCGTTCCCATAGCCAGCAACGGTGTAAGAAACCTCATTGTTGTCCCTGAATTCCCAGTAAAAAGAGGTTTGCTGAATGGACGAAAAGAACCTCCCCTGCCATGCACAATAAAGACATCCTCCCTCCTCTCAATCTGCACACCAATTTTTTCCAAAGCATTTGCCATAAGTTCAGTATCCTCAGAAAAAAGAGGATTGCGAATCTCGCTGATACCATCTGCCAGAGCAGCAACAGGCAAAGCACGATTAGTAAGACTTTTAGACCCGGGAACATTTACCACAGCATTAATAGATTGTACTGGTTGTATTTCAATAGTTTTCATAGTTTTCATTCTATTTTATTTTTGAAGTTTGTTAAACTTTATTTAAAAAAACAAATCAAAACTAATGATTTAAGTAATATTTTATCTATTCCTGCCAAAAAATTGATCGAAGAAAAATTAACAGCATTATTAATAGCTACATCTCTCTCAGTTTAATTTGTATCTGAACAGCTTCAGCGTAAGAAACATCCCAGGGATGCAACACGCAAATTTTCATAAGAGAGCCTTTGCTGATTGTCGTTGTAGTGATATAGTAAAAATTAACAGAGAAGGCTATGATTGCACAGGATAAACACATTAACATTAAAACCGGTATCTATATTCCTTTTCGGCAGGAAGAACTTGAAGGTAAAGGATCTGTTCCTTCAGATTTCAATCATCTGCTGAATACCCTGGAAGGGTTAACAAGGTTTCCTGCTGGAAAGGTAGAAGTTGCCCTTGTCTCCGTTCCGGAGTCACGATCTACCGCGGCTGCTTTTAAAGAAGAACTAAAAAAACATGTTGCGGTGTATAAAAATGCCTTCCATCTTGCCGTTTATTCTTATGAAGAAGCTCTTTCGATTAGCGGCCGTTTTATTCTCGCTGATCGATCAAAGTTCACACGTTATACTGATTTAAAAAGAAAGGGCGGCGTTTGCAACCTGTGTCTTATGATTGCCACCCTTCTTGAACACAGTATTGTAATCTTCCTGCGCCCCGGAATTGTATTAAATGATATAGCAGTACTTGAAAAAATTGAAACCAGCCTTGGATCTATATCACATGATGAAAAAATTGAAGGAATAGCGGGATGCATGCTGGGCCGTTTATACCCTGAAACACCTGCAAAGAACTGGATTTCACCTCTCTGGGATGAAGAGCTTTGTATGGAAGTCCTGAAAAAAAACATTAACGATACTGAAACATGGCAAAAAGCTCCTTATGTAAATACTGCTTTTTTTGCTCTGTCCCAAACTCTGTTTTCTGAACTGCCTTTTGATCCTGCTGCTGCAGGAGAACCCGGTCTTGACTATTTAGTAAACGCACATAATCGATTTAAAATGATCCATTTTGGAAACGGAATCTGGGCCCGGGGCCACTGTCTCAGGTCATCAGACCCTCCATGGCTGGTTATTCGAAAGGCCATTCACAGAATCTGTTATCTGCGAAAAAAAATGGAACATGCCGGAACAATGGAAATACTCCACGAAATGGAACCTTACCCATCCCGCTTTCTGGGCAGGATTTGGGGAGGAAATGCATTTCAGGTAAGCCTTAAAGGCATTTTTTACAGTCTCGTAAAACTTGACTTAAGACAAACCTTACGGTTTCTTGGAAATGTTTTGTATCCCTTAATATTTTCACGCAAAAAACTTCACGCACAAATGGAACGTTATGATTCCCTCCTGACAGAGTGGCACGAATTGTTGCGAATATTGGGAGATGATACCGAGCTTAAAGAATATATAAGAAATGTCTTTGCAGACAATACTCAAAACAATGATGAAAAAATATTTAAACTGGACTCATTTCAATAGCCGGAAAGATGCTTATGCCATTACCTCTATGGCAGAAGCCGTTTCTCTTTCTTTCTCCAGTTGTTCCATATAATTTCTGTTTATCGTAAGCGGCGGAATGTTCCCTTCTTCGTCGGGCAATAAATCTGCTATCTCCTGTGCTGAATACCCCATTTCATTGAGAACATCCCGTATTTCCTTATAGTTTTCTGAAGCCAGAATTGTTCCTATTGCCCAGGCAATTGAAGTTAAATTATCGCCAAAAAGAGAAGGGATCTGCTTTTCACTTAAAAATGCTCCGTAAACACCTTTATTTCTGTTCTCCTTATGGCCTAAAAAACGCAAACTTGACAGATCAAAAGCTTCTCCTTTGTGGGCAGCCTGATTTTGCAGATATTCAACTATTTCTTCATCTACACCTGTCTTTTTATCACCATAGGCAAAAACCTTTATCTGTTCAATAGAAGAGCGTGAAAGCCCCGCTGTTTTCTCAAGAAATTCATTAACCTCATCAACGGATTGTTCAGAAACAATCACAAGGTTAACTTTTCCGCGCAGCCACAAAGCAAGATCATGGAAACCCGCCCCTTTTTGCTCTTCGAGCAACCTGAAATCCAGGATTACCGTAACCGGATCAAGCAAATCCACTGCATCATCCATTCTGTTCCAAAAACTCTTTTGCAGGAAAGGATCTGACTGAATAGCATCCCTTTTTACCATTAGATATTCTAAAATATCGGTAAAAGCAGCCGGATCCTTAACACGCAGTCCTGCAGGAC
>JAVCCS010000156.1 GCA_030765365.1 Candidatus Theseobacter exili | reverse complement strand
TGAATCTAGAAAAGAATCGGTTTTATACGTTTTAGGAAAAGAAAAGCCCGATGTTATTGAAATGTATAACAGAATTGGTGACCTATCAAAAGAGGAAATATCTAGGTTAAGAAGAGAAATATATGGAATAACATACCGTGATTTTTCTGAATGGGGATTATATGGTGCAATGGATAGACGGAAATCTCCAGAATTTAATGCAAGTCATGCTGATGCATTGATTATGGTTTTTAATCATCCAAGACTTAATTTAAATAAAGATGGTTTTAGCAGACTTTCCCCTCACTTCTCATTAACCACAGATGGACTGGTAGCAGGAGCAAACGTAATCACTGAATCTGTAGTACAGCCCAGAATGAAAGCAATCTTGGATGGAGTTGGTATAACAAGAGACAGCGCAACATGGTCAGGAGAGGTTCAGTCTTTTACCGTTGGTGAATTAGTAGCACAGGAACATGAAGATGAGTTTTTTACAGATTTATCGGCATTTTTCCAGGACAGATTTAACGGCGAAGAAATTGTAGACTTAAATGATCTTTGGCTTATGTTTATGGGCGATGAGGCGTTAGATGGAAAGGTTGCTTTAGCAGAAAACGAGAACGGGGCGGTTTATATGCATTTTGGATTGGGCGGGGGGAAAGCTCTTCCGACTATATATACCGGCAGGCGTTTAGTTGAATTTTTGCTGGATAAAGATAAAGACAGTTTGGAACGCCTTATAAGATATGAACTTAATAGAAAAGAAGTAAGGCAGCAAGGTCAAAAAGATGCAAGGTCTTCTCAAGAAGTTGCACGGGCATCAGGGCTAACCGGTGAGGCGTTAAGTCAGGTGGTTTCTTCAATAGAGTCAGCTGAAGTTAAGGCTTTACTCGAAAAACCTGCAGGAGATATTGCCGCAGCAATAACATCAGCGGCGAATGAATTAGGGCAGAAACCTGCCAGAATGCGCAGAAGAATAATTGAACGAGTTGCCCAGGATTTTGCCGCACAACTTGGAGAACAGGAACAAGCCAAGGCCCTGGCTGTTGATGAAGCCCAAAGGCAAATGAAGGGAACCGAAAGCAGAGGATTGGAACAAGCTGCAGATGTTTTCCGTCAGCAGATAACAGAAGCTTTGCAAGATACTCTTGCAGGCGGCATGGATGTATCCCAGATGGAAGTAAACCTTTGGGAAAATAAGGTGTATTTTTCAACCGTCGATGGTACTCGCAAAGAGGTGTTTATCGATAGAGAAACTCAAAACGCCATGAGTTTTATGCTTGGTAAGCGTGTTGGATCAGCCGGTGAAATTGAGTGGATAATTGTTGATTTGGCGCGAAATGCGGAAACTGGAGAAAAATCTCAACGTCTTGCAGATTCAATAAATGAACTTTTCGCAGGAGATCCCATTGAAGAAAATGGAAAAGAAGAAATTGCTGAAAAGCTGATTGCCATTGAAAGAATGTCTTTGCACGGGGTTGAGACTCTTCATGTTTCCAGAGGGCATGCAACAGTTGGCTCGGTTAGAGATAGAGCTGACAAAATTAATGAAAGTCAGGCGTATTTTTCTAATCAATCAGAGAAGAAAGTTCCTGTTCTTGTTGATAGAGTTATGCTGCAGCAAATGGGGTTGGAGCAAAGAAAAGCATTTATAGAAAAGCATGGTCAATGGATAGCTCTTGGCTATGTCGTTGATGGAGAAGTTGAGCCTGTACCAGAAGAAGATCTGGATACCTTACTTGATATACTTGACGTTTCATTCGATAAACAAACAATCTTGAGAAATATTCAATTGTATTTAAGTACGCCTGAAGATAACAGGGTCGTTGTATTGTCTGCTGAATCTTCAGCCGATCTTCCTGATATTCTTGATGCAAGTATACTGCCTGTGCGAGTTAGTCTTAAGGAGTCTGATCTGCAAATTGATCACGTAATGGATGTTGCAGCATACATAGCACAGGTTGGTCGCAGGGCATTGATTGAAGGCGGAGATTCCATGGCAAATGAAATGCTGCGGCAGCTTTTGCGTGAACTTTACAGTCAGGGAGAACTCCCGGAGGATTTAATGGATTTGGACAATGTTACATTTGCTGATTTGCTTGAACACCCGGAAAAATTAATGTTTCCGCCTATTTCTACACAGGAAGTTGCAGACATTGAGTCTTACTTAAGGGCAAGCAAAGCGATAGAAACCATGGCTTAATCTGTTGTTGAAATTACTTGATCCATTTTATGGTTTCAGTTTCTGGAAGCCGGTTCGTTCCTGTTATCTTATCTGAATCATCTGGCCATCCGACTGTTATTAGCGCTATGGGTAATATGGACCGAGGCCATTCAACAATTCGACGTATTTTTTTTGGACGAATCCACCCTATCCAGCATGTTCCTAGTCCCTGATGCGTTGCCTGAAGGACAAGATGCTCGCCTGCTATACCGGCATCAATGAGAGCATAATCAATCTTTGATATCTTTGGTGCAAGATAATGCGTAATGAAAGAACGATGTATGCCCATGGTAATAATAACGGGTGCTTCAGATATCCATTTAGCTGAAATGCCGGGAAGCAGCCCGTGTTCAAAGATTTCGGTTTTCTTTTCTTTGCCGGTAATTACTGCAAAACGCCAGGGCTGTTTGTTACAGGCGGATGGAGCTAGTCCGGCAGCTTCAAGCATCAGCTTTATGTATTCTTCAGGAACTGAATCAGGTTTATAGGCGCGGCAGCTATAGCGTTTTTCAACAAGCTTTAAAAAATCGGTCATAATAGTTTACCTTTCATATAAACAAGTGCATTTTTGTATCTTATTCCCCAATTACAGTAATATATACAATCCTGTTTCTTGGCTTAATATCGCATTCCAGATGAAATATTTGCTGCCAGGTTCCACGTATAAGCTGCCTTTCTTTAAATGGCATTGTAAGTGATGGCCCTAAAAGAGTTGCCTGCAAGTGTGAATGTCCGTTCCCGTCATGCCACATTTGTTCATGTCCATAGTTTTTGCCTGGAGGAATAAGTCTGTTTAGAAATTCGGGAAGGTCCCTGGCAAGTCCAGGCTCAAACTCAATGGTTCCAACAGCACCTGTACTGCCCACGTTGAATATATGCACAATTCCATTTCCTATTGCGGATTGTTTTATTAAAAGTTCAACATTGCCGGTAATTTCATGTATATCTCCGTTGCCTTTTGTTGAAAGGCTGATGCTATCCTGATAAATCATTTTTTTCACAATCCTTTTGTTTGAGATTTTTTATGTTCTATTTTGAAAGGTTTTGAAATTAAAGAAAGAAAATAATACAGAACACCAAAAAACATTCATAGTTTTATAATAGGATAAAGGTTATGGAAATATATTTTAGCAGTAGTGAGAGAGCTACTTAATACGTTTCAAAAATTCAAAATTGCATATTCTTATTTCAGGTAAACCGAAACTATTGGTAATCATTTTTTTTGTACTGTCAAGAGAGATTAGAAAATGGTTGCCTCTGAGATTAAGGTCTTCTACGCCAACTTGGGAGAGATCTTGTTTTGACTTTTGTAAAAGGGTAATGTATTCGGTCCTGTTGATAAAACCTTCCCTGTAAGCGCGCAGCGCGTCTTTTCCTTCATAATAATCATTATCGGCCGCAGCCAGTTTTTCATCGGGGCCGTTCCAGTATCCCCATATGGTTATATAGTCATGTTCTTTGTCAAGTATTGGAAAGCCATCAGGAGTATGATGATTTTTGTGGCTTTTATACCTGCTGTCGTCAAAAATATTTTGGGGAATTTCTGTTTTAGTTCCGGTAGCGTATATTGCCCTGGGATACGTTGTAACTATGCCTTTTTGATAGAGTTCTACAGCGAGCGAAAATTCCTCAAAAGGACTGTTGTATCCATGTCCAAGTAGTTTTTGTTCATCTTTTTTAAAAGGATCCATGTCAGGTTTTAACCCTACAGGAGAAGGTTTCCACACAAGATGTATAGTGTCTTTCGTAACTGTGTAATACATTTCATTGTGTAAGGATATTTTTGTTTTTGGCATATGCTCCCATTTCTCAGGAAGAAAAAAATCGAAAAGGTCAGGATCCTTACCTACTACCCATAGACGGCCTTTGGTACTTTCAACATGTCCGTATATATAGTTAACACCGAATATTTTTACATGACGCAGGTGGGGATGAAACTTTTGGGGTATTCCGGTGGAAAATCTGTCCTTTTGTTTTTTTAAGTATTCTGAACGGTGTGTTTTTTTTATTTTCTCTTCGCGTTCCCGAGTCCTTTCCACTAATTCAAAATCAATGAGTGCACAGATGGGTTCTTCTTTTTTATTTCGCAGGAGTTCATCCCCCTTTGGCCTGATAATTACATGATGAGGTTTCCTGTCGCGGACAATAAATCCCTTGTTTTTGATTTTGCGTTCTGCATCAAGTGTAAGTTTTTCCATATATTCTTTATCAATAATTCTTTGGTCAAATGCCTGCACGGCATCTATTCCTTTAATCCATTCATATATAACTGCGTATGAACGGTTAATGTCGAGGGTGATTTCTTTGTGGTTCTTGATTATGATATCCATTTTATATTTTTTTCTGCCTGTCTGCCAGAGTTCAGCAGGCTCAGATGGAATATAAATCGCTAAGGGTTTTTGAATAATGATTTTTTCCGATGGATTTGATGAAGCATACATTTCATATCTCAATTCCATGACGAGTGAAAATTCTTCAAAAGGACTGTTGTATTCAGCATTGAAGAATTCCTCAGCATCATCTGCACAGGGGATGTCCTGGCCCATGCGGTTCCACTTTATAACTATGTCTTTCTCTCTTCCTTTTTTCTTTTTGGTCCGTACTTTATACAAGCTGCTTGTTCCGGAAAGTCGTACTGAATTATTGCGAAACCATGTTTTATCAGTATAAAAGTTTTCGGGTTTTAGATTCTCAATAAATGGCAGACCGTATCCGGTTACGTATAAATCATCGTTGTTTTCCAGTTTTGTATGGGCATATTCAACATCCAGAATTTTTGTGATTTCATTTTTATTGTGGTTTTTTGTGTTGTGATACCATTCTTTTAGCCGAATATTTTTTATCATGGTTTCTTTCTTTTTTGCGAAAAGAATAAATAGTGCCTTTTATAATTTATAATACAATAAAAACCGAGATTTAGCAATTGATAGAACAGCTTAAGACAATGATGGAGATGTGCCGACCTCTGGTTATGGATTATATATGTTGATAGAATATCCGTATTATTTTATATTGCTGTAAGAATAAATCCATTTGATTCATTCCCGGTTATAAAGGTATTATAAGCTTAGGGTTTTACTAATAGAATATTACAGGAGATTATTATGAAACGCATTCGTTTACTGGCTTTTATTTTTTTAGCAGGCTTTTTTTTATCCGGATGTAAAACGCTTGGTGTTGTCGAGAGACAACAGCAGTCGCTTTATCAGTATTCAACAAGCCATGCTTTGTTGGAAGGCGTGTATTATGGTGACTTGACTTGCGGTGAACTTGTGAAAAAGGGGAATCTGGGTCTTGGAACATTCAACGCTCTTGATGGAGAGCTTATTTGCATGAATGGAACGGTCTATCAGGTTAAATCTGATGGAACTGTATCCATTCCAAAGAAAAATGAAAAGATACCTTTTGCTGCGGTAACTTTTTTTAATCCGGAGAAGGTTTATAAGATGAATCTTAAAATGGATTATAATGCGCTTAAAGAGGCTATCGATTCAAAAATAGTTAATAAAAACTCATTTACAGCTTTATGGGTTCAGGGTTCATTCAGTTACGTAAAAACCAGGGCTCCTGTTAAGCAGCAGAAACCGTATCCAAGGCTTGCAGATGCTTTGAAGAATCAGCAGTTTTTCGAATTTCATAATGTTAAAGGCACACTTGTGGGTTTTCGTCTTCCGGAGTATATAAAAGGAATAAATGTTCCTGATTTTCACCTTCATTTTTTAACCGAAGATAAACTTGGTGGCG
>JAVCCS010000232.1 GCA_030765365.1 Candidatus Theseobacter exili | reverse complement strand
GTACTTGACTTAAATGATAATGTGGAAGGGATGCTCAAAATGCTCAGGCGCCTTATCGGCGAGGACATCGATCTAACCTGGTCACCGTGGGCAGGTCTGTGGCCTGTTAAGATGGACCCCTCCCAAATAGACCAGATCCTGGCCAACCTCTGCGTCAATGCCCGGGACGCCATCGACGGTGTGGGCAAAGTCACCATTGAAACTGAAAACAAAACTCTTGACGAAGATTACTGCGCCAATCATCCTGGTTTTGTTCCCGGCGAGTTTGTCCTGCTGTCCGTAAGCGATAACGGCTGCGGCATAGACAAGGAAACTTTGGGCAATATTTTTGAGCCGTTTTTCACCACAAAGGAGGTTGGCAAGGGCACCGGCTTGGGACTGGCCACAATCTACGGCATCGCAAAGCAGAACAACGGGTTTGTGAATGTTTACAGCGAACCGGACAAAGGGACGACCTTCAAAATATACCTGCCCCGGCATGGGGGGGGCGAGGGTGTCAGTACCCAGGAGGAAAGCACGGCCCAAATCCCTCAAGGCCGCGGAGAAACCGTCCTGGTGGTGGATGATGATGCCCCCATCCTGAAACTTGCCCGGCAAATTCTTAAAAATCTGGGATACATCGCGCTGACCGCCGGCATTCCCGAAGCGGCCATTACCCTGGCTAAGGAACATGCCGGTGATATTGACCTGCTCATCACCGACATAATCATGCCGGTGATGAACGGCAGGGATTTAGCAAAACAACTGCAATCCCATCGCCCGGGCTTAAAATGCATATACATGTCCGGATATACAGCCGATATCATTGCCACTCGCGGCGTCATAGACAAGGGGGAGCGCTTCATTCAGAAACCGTTTTCAAAAAGAGATCTGGCAATAATTGTCAGAAAAGTGCTGGAGGAGTAAGAAAAGCTGATTTAAGGATAATTATCCTATTCTTGAATTTCAGCTATTCTGAAAAAGTTTTGAAATTCTTTCAAGATGAAAAAAGGTAATAGAATTTGGATACAGATTATCAAAGTTTTTTAGAACGATATGCATTTCTTGCCTGGGTAATTCTCTTGGCCTTGTCAATCATCACAGGACTCCTGGTGGTGGAATGGACAGAAAATAAACGATTTCAGGAGAACCAGCGTCGATCTGTCGTTGAGCAACTAAGTACGATTAGAGCAAGGCTGGAAGGTCAACTTAATGCTGAGTTGTTACTGGCCAGGAGCATAATTACAGAAGTGGTTACCAATACAGACATTACTAAAGATCGATTCTTTAAAATCGCAGAGCACTTTATGGAAGCATCGCATCATATCATAAATATTGGGCTCGCCAAAGGAACTGTACTGACATTTGTTTATCCTGAAAAAGGAAACGAGGAGGCGATAGGGCTTGATTATAAAAAAATTGCAGCACAATGGCCAGCAGTCAAACGAGCCATAGAAGAACGTAAGACCGTTGTGGCAGGCCCTTTAAATCTTTTGCAGGGCGGGATCGGCATTATAGGTCGAACGCCAATATACATAGGCTCCGCCGATTCTGATATAAAAGAATATTTTGGTATTTTATCAGTTGTAATTAATATGCCGAGTTTGTATGAAGCAGCCGGATTAGAAAATAAAAACTCACTGCTGAAGATTGCAATTAGAGGAAAAGACGGGTTAGGCTTTCAAGGAGGAGTTTTCTATGGGCCCGAAGAGCTCTTTGAAAGCGATGCAATATTAATGGAAGTCACACTTCCCGGTGGCACTTGGCTAATGGCCGCAACCCCTGTGAACGGCTGGAAAACGAATTCTCCGATTATTACCTACTACCGCATAATCGCTATGGCAGTGGGATTGTTTATTCTGACCCTTCTGTTTATCCAGAAGCGCGAAATGAACAACCGGAAAAAAGCTGAGGCTGGAAGAAAGGAATTAATAAGTAAACTTCAGGAAGCACTTTCAGAGGTAAATAAATTAAGTGGCCTGCTTCCTATTTGTTCTCATTGCAAAAAAATAAGGGATGACAAAGGCTACTGGAATCAAATTGAAAGTTATATTCAGGAACATTCAAATGCGGAGTTCAGCCACAGCATATGCCAGGACTGTGCAAAAAAACATTATCCTGAATTTGATATTTATGATGAAGATGAAACTAAAGGATAATTATCCTATACTTGAATCTTGGATGCTCTGGAAAAATCAACAATACCTTTCCTATGCTGGAGTATTCACGGGCTAAAAATTTTAAGAATACCAAAAATATACGTAAACATAAATCTGTTAAAAAATACTTTCTGAGAATGCAAGTAGGGTTGAGTTTGAATTGAAAATAAGAGGATTGATTATATGCATTTTTTTCTAATGAGCATCTTTCTATGATTTATAGATCAGATCTATTCTTTTCTTTATTTAACAACGTTGCTAAAGCTCAAATTGTCCCCATCACCATCTTTTTATTTATAATTGGTACCGGTATCTTGCGCTGATTGACAGATATTTTCATATTTGGATTCTGGCGAATCAAACCCTTTTTAAAGTTGGTCACATGATTCCCCAAGGAAATTTTAATGCAAAAAGCAAATAATTTTCTATCAACAATAATCGCCTTTGTGATTCTTATTTCCCCCAGCGTCACTGATGCTTCAGCACAAAACAAACAGGACCCTGGCAGCACCCAAAATATTACAATAGAACTTACTAAAGAAGAAAAGATTTTTCTTAAATCACATCCGGTTATCCGCTTTGGCACTGACGGAACATGGGCCCCCTATGTTGTCAAAGGTGCGAACGGTATATTGGAAGGGTTTGATGTTGATTTGATAAAATACATTAATGAACGGGTCGGCACAAACATACAAATCGTCACAGGACGCTGGGCCGAAATTGTTGAGCAGGCAAAAGATCTGAAACTCGATGGACTTGCAACTTTTGCAGCGTCAAAAGAGAGAGGCCTGCTTTTTAATTTTTCAAAATCGTATATATCGTTATTTCCTATCTTTGTAGTCGACGGCAATAGCAAGTTAAAGATAGATGGGATAGATGATTTTTCAGGAAAATCTATTGCCATCCTGAAAGGCCATCAGTTTTATCTTAATCTTCTTGGAAAATATCCCTCCATTAATGTCATTGAATCACCTTCTGAAATAGACGCAATTAGCCTGACCATTGAAGGCAATGCTGATGCAGCTATTGTTGCGACGACATCTTACAATAATTATTATAAAACATTCGGCAAAGATATAAAAATTGGCTATGTAGCAACCGATAATCCTTTAGATATTGTTTACTCGATCCGTAAAGACTGGCCTGAGCTGACCGCTATTATCAATAAAGCCCTTGTAGCTCTTCCCCAGGAAACAAAAAATAATCTTTTCTCTCGCTGGTTTGGCTTTAGCTCTGCAGAGTTCGGTTTAGGCAATGAGGAGAAACGCGTAACTCTGACTGCACAGGAACAGGCCTGGATTAAGGCGCATCCTGAGATCACCCTGGGGGGAGGAATTTCTTTTGAACCCTTCATTATGTATGACAATGACGGTAAAGTGATTG
>JAVCCS010000236.1 GCA_030765365.1 Candidatus Theseobacter exili | reverse complement strand
CCCAATGTGCGCCAATGTGCCCCCAATGTATTCGAAAATCAGGATTTTGCTTGTTAGACTCTTTCTGTCAGACGTCCGGCTACGAGTTTGTGCAAAGAACTGGAAATATATGTTTGATAGGGGACACCTTCTCTGGCGGCTCTCATCTGAATGCGATGGAGATCACGCGATGAAATCCTAATATTAATTCGCCTGTCCTTTTGCAAGGTGTTCCTGGCAGCCTCTTCAAGTTCCTTTTTCTCCGTCTCGAAATTGCGGATGCTCTTGAATTCCCCGTTTTCGAAATCCTGTAAAATCTGCTGTTCTTCCTTGTCGAATCGCATGGTGTTAGTTTTCATTTCAGATACTCCCGTGTGGCTTTGCGGCTTGGCATGATGGTCTTAAGGAATCGTACACCCTTTTGCTTGACATAGGGTACCAGCCATACATAACCATCCACATTTAGAACGATGATATTTTGTCCGGGATACCGGTCGCGGTTAGGGTGTCGGATGACATCCAAAACATATCCGTTCTGAATACATATTACGACATCCTCAAAACACACGCGACGGGTGCGTCCAAGCGTCTCGTTTTTTTCATCGCTCCAGTCGAATTCACTCATGCATTCAAATTAACAATATGTGTGCCATATGTCAACACCTCGTTTTATTTTTGGTGTATTTTCAGGCATCACCGGTTAATAGGAAAGTCTAATTGTCGTTACTAGGGAAGTGTAATTGTCGCCGCGCTTAAAACCCGAAAATAATCCCAAAAAACGGCTCTAAGGCCCTTTTTTAGGGGTTCGAACCCGTTTATGTTGTTTAGCATCAATTACTTACCGTGGTCCGACCCCAATGTAAGGTTTGACAAGCGTTAAGTATTAAAGTTAGGTTTGACCCCGTGTTTTCAAAAGTTAGGTTTGACCCCGTGTTTTCCACAGCGAGGATATTTTTCTTTTAGTTCTTTTAAAAATATTTTTAGGTTTTTATTCATCGCCATTTTTTATAACGCTTGGAGTCACTTGTGTTTTGGAACCGCGTCCGCGCGGTTTCCGAAAATCGAGTGCACTGCATATGTTAGCCAATTTTGCTCTCTACAAGATCCCCTTCAACATATTGATGAATCATTCCTGAGATAAGCGTCTGATAGGGCATGCCTTTTTCCATGGCTTTTTTTTGAATGCCCTTCAAGTCGTGATCGTATAGTCGAATTGTGATCCGTCGCTCCTTGCGAAAGGTCCGTTCGGCCATGGATTTAACCGCCGATTTTGCTTTCTTGGAAGGGATGGAAACATTCATTTTGCCGTTTTCGTATGCTTTCAGTATTCCTTTTTCTTCTTTATTGAGCTTCATTATCATTACCACCTTTTACATAATCCCGAGTTGCTTTCCTGCTTGGGATGATTGTTTTGAGGAAAACATATTCATTCTCAATGACATACGGAACCAAATAAATATAGCTCTCTACAATAACGAAATATATCCTTTGACCGGAATATGTCTTCTGGTCCGGATGATCTGCTGTCTTCCATATGTCGCCTTGCGAGAGATGAAAAACAATCTGTTCAAAAGATATATTTCTTTCCTTTTTTAACCATTCATTCTTATCTGGGTTCCACTCGTATCTCATAGGGGTAATGTACATTTAATGTGCGTACAGAGTCAAGGCTGTTTTTTAAGAATGTTTTGGTCTAACGTCAGAAATTACCTGCCAGATTTGACGCCGCTTTTTGGCGGCAAATATGGTCAGGTGGATTGATTTGTTAGATGTTTTTATCATTTTTAATTCTTATTTAATGTTCTATTCTTTCAATTTCTTTTTATTTTCTTTTTTCAGAAAGTTTTTTTTGGAAATAACGCTTCTGCCTAGTTCTTTTTCAGTTTCTTTGCGAGCATTTCCGGCAACCTTACCGCCCCGCATAGCGACGCCCTTGTTTTTTCAAAAGAAACTGGTTTCTCTTTTTTGGAAATTTCTGTAGTCACTCGTTCACCAAGCATGGTAAAGATCAGTTCTAAGTCATCCATGTGATCTCGCAGATTGGCTTTTGACTTTTCTGGTAATTTTTTGAGGTTTTTATATTGGCTTGGAGTCATATCAAAGGTTGCTTTTGATATTTCAGCGGTTAATATGGAAAAATCCTGCTGTTCTTTAATGCCCCGTTCTTTCCACTCATCGGTCAGGTTTTGCCGAATAGCAATTCCCCGTAATCTTTTATCAATCCAGTTTTTAGGATAGCCTTTCTTTTCATAAATTTCCTTCATTCTTGCCTGTGCAAGTTCTGGATTTTCTATCTCATCGAGGCGTTCTTTGCCTACTTGAGCAAGCCATTGTTTAAATGGTTCTGCTTTTTTCGAGGGAAGGGACTGGATTAATCTAAAAGCATCCTTGGTATTACCGGCAAGTGTTTGTCTTTTTTTACCGGTGGATGTTTCCATTTCTACCTGGGGACAATTTGTCCCTATGTAGAATCCAAGTTCTACATCTCTTTTCCTGATTTTCTTCAAATAGTCTGTAGGGTTTGCACTGTCAGTCAAAACACCGACAACATCAACGAGAGAGTAGTACCATTCGTTATCTTGCCATGCCCGGCGGACTTTTTTCCCTGAAAAACTACAAGTCTATTATGAGGTTCAATGTTTTTATTTTTTGCCATTTACTATTTTTCCACTCCTTTAATTGTGAATTTATATTTTACATATAACGCCTCTGTGAGGGCTTTCTTGTTCATTCGTCCTGCTCTTCTTTCATCTCTCTTCAAGCCCAATGTTTTATATCTTCAAGCTCTATTTAATAGCTAAAACACGAAAAAGCTTTTATTATGACAATGCTTTTTTGATGAAGCATTCACTTCGTTTTTTCTGTTTAGACTTATAGTGCAAGGCTCGTTGCTTAGTGTCTTTGTGCGAGATCTTTCTCTTTGCCCTGGCAGACTCCGTCCCCGTCAATTATGCAGGGCCTTTTTCTCAACTCCACCATTTTTCGAATTTTGCCGGAAAAACTGTGTCTTTACAAGATTT
>JAVCCS010000010.1 GCA_030765365.1 Candidatus Theseobacter exili | reverse complement strand
TAATACTTTAGAGAGATTATCTGATTCAAAAGACACTTGCGCAGACATAATTCATGCTCTCGGCATAATAAGAGATGAACGAGCTTTCAGTACTTTTGAACAATATGCTGCTACTTCTACAGGTAGAGTACAGGAAGAAGCTTTATTGGCGTTGAGCAGGTTTTCAAGGGGTAAATATCAAACAAAGTATATCCGGAAATATATTGAGTCTGATAATCCTCGCGTTAGAGAAATCGCATTTGCAGCTATTTTAAGAATGAGGAGTCGTTATTGGGAAAAAATTATTGCTGCGGCCTTGGCGAGAGAAAATGACGAACATTTGCGTTTTAGTGTTTTATCTTCAATAAGGAGTATCCATACAAAAAAAATGGTCAATATAGTTTTCAAAATGGCGCTTGGTGATTTTTCTCCTAGAATTAAATTGATAGCCAGGTCTCTTTTTGCCAGGGTGAAATCTCCCTTTATCCTTAGTTGGGTGATTAAACGTGAAGCAAAAACAATCGGAGAGGAAAAAGCTTTGCTCTTGCAGTTTCTTTCTGAATACAGAGATAGTAAATCGGTTTTTCAAATTTTAAAGAGCAGGTCTTTGGAGGCGAATGAAAATATTATCAGGCTGGTATCCCTGGAAGCATTAGGCCAGGTAAGGGATGATAGGGTTGTTCCTTTTCTTATGACACAAGTAAGAGCTGTGACCATCTTTTCATACATTGCTGCAGTATCGCTTTTAAAAACTATTAATAGAGACAATATCGGGATTCTTGAAGATCTTTTTACAATGGATCACAAAGGAATGTATTCCATAATTCAGTTATGCTTGAAATTTGTCATGAGATTGCCAGAAAAGTATGAAATATCCGAGAAAATAAAATTGAAAATCAGAGAGTATGTTAGTTCTGATAATAAACAGGTTAGATATTTGGCTGTTCGTTGTATGTCAAAGGTATCAAGAGATGATTTGATAGAAGTTCTTATGAAATTATCAAAAGATGATCCGGATATTATTGTTAGAAGCGGAGCCATGAGAGATCTTGTTGAGTATTTACAGGAATATCCGGACAAGTTAATGAGTATCCTGTTGATTTGCCTTGATGATAAGCGCTTTTTTTCAGTAGCTTACAGGCTTTCTTTTCAAATTGAAGTGAACCATGAAACATTCGAACGAGACTTAAAGAATTTCATTGCTCTTATTCATCAGTGTGGCAATACATATGATTCTGCAAGACTGATGGTTATTATGAAGAACTGGATTAGGCAACATAAATCGGCATTTGTCAGGAGGTTAAAGATTGGTGCATGGGAAGATAAAGAACGATTGATCTTTATCAAAATTATTAATTCTAGTGGAATTCATGAAATGTATGGTTTTAATGCAGGGTTTATGGCTGACCAGTATTTATGTTCATCGGTTGATACAAAACTTGAGTATTTACGTTTTTTTGAACGTATGGCTGTTACTGATAGCAAGATTGAAAAGGTTGTATATCATGAATTACAGTTCGGAACTGAAAAAAGAGTTCTTAAAATGGTTGATGAAGTTATCAGTTCATGGATAAAAAAATCATTGAATACTGAATTTAAAGCAGTATCAGGTGTTGCTTGGCCGGAGATTTTATAATAGTTATCCAGATACCTCGTATGCTTGTAATTTAAATAATAGATATAATATGTTCACAGGAGAAATTTCGTGGAAGATGTATGCTTGTTGCTGGAAGGCACTTATCCTTATGTATCCGGAGGTGTGTCAAGCTGGGTGTATGACCTAATAAAACGAATGGAAGATGTTACTTTTTCAATTGTTTACCTCGGAGCACATCGCCCTGGATCTAAGAAAATGCAATATGAACTTCCCGGCAATGTAGTTGATTTCAGGGAATTATATTTGTTCGATTATCGTGTAGATGCTGAACCAGGTAAAAAGAAAAACAGCAAGGAACATAGAGTAATTGAAAATTTCCTTCTTAAGATGAAAAAGGGGGATCATGCGCTTTTTGAAGAACTCTTAAATGTTGCCGGTCTGGATAGGAAAAGGATTAGCCTTTATGATTTAGTTCATTCAAAAGAAGCCTGGGAAGGTCTTTTAAGAATGTACGAATCCGAATCTGAGGAACACTCGTTTCTGGATTTTTTCTGGACCTGGCGTTTTGTATATCTTCCTTTTTTTTCGCTTTTAAGATTATCATTGCCCATGGCCAGGGTTTATCATTCTGTATCAACGGGATATGCTGGTGTTTTGGGATCAATGGCTAAAATTATGTATAAACGTCCATTTATTCTAACAGAGCACGGGATTTACACTCGCGAGAGGAAAATAGATATTTCTCAGGCTGAATGGATTTATTCTGAAACTGAAATGGAAATCAAGGTTGTTGAAGGAACAGATTTTTTTAAGGACTGGTGGAAAACTTTATTCTCTTCATTCAGCCTTCTTGCTTATGATACTGCTGATAAGATTATTACGCTTTATGAAGGGAATCGTAAGGTGCAGATAGAAGAGGGGGCAAACCCTGAAATAACGAGTATTATTCCGAATGGAATCGATGTGGATTTGTTTGCAAGCCTAAAAAAGTCTGCTGATGAGAAAGTGCATAATATTGGTTTTGTTGGAAGAGTTGTTCCAATTAAGGATATAAAGACACTTCTTATTGCTTTTAAAATTATTTATGAAGAAAAAAAGAATGTTCATTTCTGGATGATTGGTCCGATCGATGAGGATAAGGATTACGTTAAAGAATGTAATTTACTTATTGAGATGGAGTCGCTTCAGGATGTTGTTACTTTTACTGGAAAAGTAGATGTTAAGGAATATTATCCTAAAATCGATGTTTTAGTATTAACCAGCGTTAGTGAAGGGCAGCCGATTGTTCTGTTGGAAGCTGGAGCTTGTGGTATACCTGCAGTTGCGACTGATGTCGGGTCCTGTTCTGAAATTTTATACGGAATGAGTCCGGAAGATCAATTGCTTGGTCCAAGCGGAGTTATAACACCGATACGTAATTCAAAAGCAACAGCTCAAGCAGTGTTGCGAATTCTTGAAGATAGATCATTGTACAAAAAAATGTCAGACACAGCAAGAAAGAGGATAGCTGAGTATTATCAAATACATAATTTAATTGCTGGATACAAGCTTATATATAACGAATTTATGGAGAAAATTGTATGGCCGGAATAGGTTTTAGAATACAAAAAATCCTGAGGGGTGATTCGTATATAGATTCAATAAAAGCATATTTTTATTCAGCAGCAGTTTGTTCCGGTCCATGGATCCTTAGTATAATAACACTTTTTTGTCTCAGCTATTTTGCTCCTGATAACATTGATGCTTATGAAATAATATTATTCAGAACTATTATTATATATATATATGCTTTCTCTTTGATTTTGATAGGTTTTTTGCACCTGGTTCTAACAAGATACCTTGCAGATAAATTGTTTCAAAAGGAAGAGGAAGCGCTGGTTCCTGCTTTTAATTCTACAGCGCTTGTAGTGCTATGTTTGCAGCTTCTTATCGGAGCCGTATTCTTCAGCTTTACGGAAATGAGCAGTATTATGAAATTTTTCTGCACATTAACCTACATGACAATCAGCATGATATGGATAGTAATGATATTTTTAACTGCTTTACGTGATTACCAGGCAGTATCGATTGCTTTTTTGGCTGGTACTTTATTTACTCTTGCTTCTTCCTTTCTGTTAGGTAAATATTTTGAGCTTGAAGGATATGTCGCAGGTTTTTTTTTAGGACAAATGGTTACCCTTATTTTGCTGTCTGCGAGAATTTTTATCGAGTTTAGTTCAAAAAGAATGTTCGATAGATTGATTTTTAGATTTTTATGGAAACATAAAGCTCTTTTATTTGCCGGTTTTTTTTATAACCTGGCTATTTGGATAGATAAGATAGTTTTTTGGGTTTCAGACAAAGCAGTAGAGATTCAGCCGCTTCTCAGAGCTTACCCTATTTATGATACCGCGGTTTTTTTTGCGTTTTTAACTATTATTCCAACGCTTTCATTGTTTATTATCCATGTTGAAACCGATTTCTATAACAAATACAGAGATTATTATTCCAGGATATTAAACCGTGGTACTTATTCAGAAATTAAACGGGCAAAAAATGAAATGGTAAAAAGTATTCAGCGTGGAATAAAGCTTCTTGTTACAACGCAGGGTATTATTTCACTTGCGGTTATTACCTTTGCACCTGAAATAGCAGGAATACTGCATATGCAATGGATACAGATTCCAACTTTCAGAGTACTTATATTAGGCGCGTACCTTCACAGTTTACTGTTAGTTGCGATAATCGGTATTATGTATTTCGATTTTACCCGGCTGGCGTGTCTTATTACGTTTCTTTTTCTTGTGACAAACGGAGTATTTACCTGGATAACGACATTTATGGATTTTCATTTTGTGGGATATGGATACCTGTTTTCCTGTTTTGTAACCCTTGTTATAGCTTATTACACATTAAGTAATTATGTGAATAAACTTGAGTATCTGACTTTTGGTTTACAGCCAGTTGGATTTCACAGGGAAGAAGAAATTACTTGATAGGAATATGTTATGATAGTAAAAATCATAAAGGTTACTCTATTTCAGAAGTGATGGAATGAATAATTTTCTTGCCGTTTTGCTGATAATTATTGTAGAGTACGGATTATTCTTAATTAAATTACAAGAGGTGAACGATGAGTCAAACAGTTACTGTAGCAAGTTTATTCAGGCCTTCAACCGCGAGGTATTCTATATTATATAATTTAGCATTGATATTGGGAGGATCTTTTTTTATAGCTCTTTCAGCTCAAATATCAATACTCATGCCTTTTAGCCCGGTACCTGTTACCGGACAAACTTTTGCAGTGCTTATGGTGGGTGCATTAATGGGCAGTAGATTGGGAGTATTGTGTGTTTCAACCTATTTATTAGAGGGAATGATGGGATTACCTGTTTTTTCGTATGCTCATGGTGGTTTAATTTATTTAGCAGGTCCTACAGGCGGATACCTTATAGGCTTTATTTTTGCTGCTGCTATAACAGGTTTTTTATCAGAAATAGGATGGGATAGAAAAGTAACGACAATGGTTTTATCTATGTTCTTTGGTACATTGGCAATCTATGTATCAGGCGTGATCTGGTTG
>JAVCCS010000044.1 GCA_030765365.1 Candidatus Theseobacter exili | reverse complement strand
GATTATAACTCGTGATTATATTCTTCATGAACATCCTGATGTTGTTATCAATATTGTAGATTCTACAAATCTTGAAAGAAATCTTTACCTGACTGTACAACTGGTAGAACTCGGAACGCAGGGGGTTGTCGCTTTAAATATGATGGATGAAGCCAAAGCGAAAGGTATAACTCTGAACCTTCAAGTTTTTGAACAATTACTCAATATGCCTGTTGTTGAAACTATCGGTAATCGTTGCGAAGGTATCGATTCGCTCTTGGATAGGCTTCTGGAGGTTACAGAATCAAACAAATTCGAAGGGGGAAAGATACAAATAAACTACGGTCAGGAGATTGAAGAAGAAATAACAAAAATTCAGAAACTGATACCAACAAATGGTGATGAAACAGGAAAACTGCCAAGTCGCTGGATAGCAATAAAACTTCTTGAAAATGATCAGACAATCAAAGATGGGGTTAGAAAGAACAATCCCGATGCAAAAGACATTCTTAATCAAGCGGAAGAGAGTTCGCGACATATTGAAAAGATTTTCAATGACGATTCAGAAGTACTGGTTGCAGACAGAAGATACGGGTTTGTTAGCGGTCTTCTCCATGAAGTACATCATCAAAGAACACTGGATCGTGTTACATCATCAGATAGAATCGATAAAATCATGACAAACCGTGTGTTAGGAATCCCAATTTTTTTTGCAATTCTATGGTTAATGTTTCAGACAACCTTTACTGTTGGTGCTTTTCCTGCCCAATGGCTTTCAACAGGGATAAATATACTGGCAGGTTTTATTTCAAATATTTTACCTGATGGACTTTTCCAGGATTTAATTGTAAACGGAATTATTGGGGGCGTTGGCGGTGTTCTTGTTTATTTGCCAAATATACTTATTTTATTCTTTTTTATCTCTTTATTTGAGGATACTGGATACTTGGCACGAGTTGCCTTTCTCATGGACAGGATAATGCATCTGGCAGGCCTTCACGGGAAATCTTTTATACCAATGATTATGGGGTTCGGCTGTAATATCCCTGCAATAATGGCAGCCCGTACTTTGGAAAACAGGAGTGATCGCATACTTACAATATTGATTAATCCTTTGATAAGCTGTAGTGCAAGGCTTCCAGTTTATGTTCTTCTTGCTGGTGCTTTCTTTGGTGCAAAAGCCGGTTCTGTAATTTTTTCTATTTATATTTTTGGTATAGTTCTGTCTGTTATTATGGGCAGAATTTTCAGAAAAACAATTTTCAGAGGCGAATCTGCTCCGTTTGTTATGGAACTGCCGCCATACAGAGCTCCTCTTGTGAGAAGTCTACTGATCCATATGTGGGACAAGGGCTTCATTTTTCTTAAAAAAATTGGAGGGGTTATTCTTGGTGCTTCAATTATAATATGGGCACTTGCCGCCTTTCCGAGAAACATTAATAGCCAGTATGATCACAAGATTGAAGATTTAAGGGACCGTTATAAAAGTAAAATAGAACATAGTGCAACTATTGAGGAAAAAGAAGAATTAACTGCTGAAAAAAACAGAAAGATCAAAAGACTGGTAAAACTGAAGGATAGCGATCGCATCAAAAACAGCTATATTGGCCGTATTGGCCGTTTTGCCGAACCGATTTTACTGCCGCTTGGCATAAACTGGAAGGGCGGAGTGGCTCTTATAACAGGAGTTGCTGCAAAAGAAATAGTTGTTTCTACTTTTGGTGTCTTATATCAGGTCGATCCGGAGGATAGGGAAAAGAACAACAGTCTCCAAAGACAATTGCGTAAGGATATGACTCCGTTAAGTGCACTTGCATTTATGCTGTTTACGCTTATTTATATACCTTGCCTCGGTACCCTTGCAGTTATGTATAGGGAACTTGGCGGATGGAAATGGACGCTGTTTGGTCTTTCCTACAGTTTAGTGCTTGCCTGGACCGTTGCTTTTATTGTGTATCAGGGCGGTAGATTATTAGGAGGCTTTTGAAAAACATACGTAATCGCACGAAAGGAAGTTCCGGGATAATATCACGGCATGACGATGAGTAAATATATTCATATTGCCGAAGAGGAATACTAGGTTTTTGTTAAAACATATACTGCTTCTTGTGCAAATAAGTTTGGAAACAGACGGATCAAAAGGTTTGTTTTAGTAGAAAGCGGGTAACGTTTCTCAATTTTAATTTTTTCCTGCCTGCAAAAACGTTCAAAATCACGTATAGAAAGAAAGTGTATATTAGGTGAGTTGTACCACCGGTAAGGCAAGCTTCTGACTACAGGGGCTTTTCCTTTAATGCCAAGCTGCAACCTGGCCCGCCAGTATGCGAAATTTGGGAAACTCACTATGCCGCAGCGCGCAACACGCAGCATTTCATTTAAGACCAGGTCCGGACGTTGAATAACCTGGAGAGTTTGACTTAAAATTGCTACATCAAAAGTCTTGTCATTAAACAGAGAAAGTCCTTCATCAAGATCGGTTTGAATAGCTGTAACTCCTCTTCCAACACATTTAGAGAGCAGTTCTTCTGATATTTCAATTCCTGTTCCGGTTACTTCTTTTTTTTCTCGAACCCGGGCTAGCAGTTCCCCGTTACCGCATCCAAGATCTAAAACTTTTGATCCCGCAGCCACAAGGGAAATAATTCGATCATAGTCAACGCGGGGACCCGAAAAGATATTAGGAATATCAGATTTGTACAGTTCAGAATCTTTATCTGATGCAACGGGTAGATCATGAAGTTCTTTGGTTTGATCTAAAAACCCGCTAACAAGCACAGGGAGTGTTTTCTGGTCTAGAAGAAAAGCATCGTGTCCGTAACTGGACTCAATATTGCAGTATGTAACATCTTTTCCTGTTCGGGTTAATGCAGAAACAATTTCTCTAGACTGGTATGGCGGGAAAAGCCAATCAGTAGAAAATGAAATTACAAGGAAACGGCCCTTAGTTTTTTCAAAAGCTTTTTCAACCTGGCCGTATTTCCCGGGCAAATCAAAATAATCGATAGCTTTTGTAATATACAAGTAACTGTTAGCGTCAAAACGTTCTACGAACTTTTTCCCCTGATAATCCAGATATGTTTCTACTTCAAATTCGCTGTCAAAATCATAGTGATATTTGTCTGAGCCTTGAAGTCTTCGTCCAAATTTCTGATGCATTCCTTCGTGTGAAAGATATGTTATATGCCCTATCATTCTGGCCACAGATAGCCCTTTGGAAGGTGTCTTTATTTCGTAGTAGTTTCCGTTTGACCAGTCATTATCGGATATTATCGCGTTACGCCCGACAGCGTCAAATGCAATGGCTTGAGGTGTAAGTCTTAAACTGGCAGCAATGGGGATTATTGCTTTTGCTCTTTCTGGAAACAGAACAGCCCATTTCATAGCCAACATTCCTCCCATTGACCCTCCTATTACCGCAAGTAAAGTTTCTATTTTTAGGTGGTCAATCAGGCAGCTTTGAGCTTTTACCATATCTGCAATTGTAATAACAGGAAAAGAAAGTCCATACGGTTTCCCCGTTTCCGGATTTATAGAAAGAGGGCCTGTACTCCCTTTACAGCCTCCAATAACATTAGCGCAGATTACAAAATATTTTTCAGTATTAATTGCTTTACCTGGTCCTATCAAATTATCCCACCATCCGGGTTGATCGCAATTTTGGGGATCCAGGCACGCAGCATGCGAATCACCGGAAAGAGCATGAAAGACAAGAACTGCATTATCTTTATTTGCGTTGAGCTGGCCATAAATTTCGTATGTCAAAGTTATTGGACCAAGTTTTGTTCCGCAATCCAGTTTTAATTCGTTCGGACTTTCCGCAAAAGTGAAAGACTGAGTAACAATTCCATTATTGGATTTTTTACTTTGCATTATGCTTACCTGAATATGTTGAAGTTATCAATATTATCAGAGAGATCATGGTCATATACAATCTATTTCTTCCATACAGAAGGTCTGAAAATCAGTAGTACCGTAAAAATTTCAAGCCTACCAAGAAGCATACACAGTATAAGTATCCATTTACCCGTAACCGGAATCCAGGCATAGTTTTCAGTTGCACCAATACCAGAAAGACCGGGGCCAATGTTTCCTAATGTAGCACTTACTGTTGAAATTGCTGTAACCAGGTCAGGGACTATCATTGACATAAGGATTGTACTGAAAATAAACAAGAACAGATATAGAACAAAAAAAGCAAGAATATTGGCAACCAGGCTTTCCTGGAGAGCGTTTTTACCAACTTTTACAAGAGATATTAAGCGAGGTCGGCCAATTTTTCGCAACTGGTTATATGCAGCTTTAAGGACGACCATTATACGGACCATTTTCATGCCGCCTCCGGTAGAGCCTGCACATCCGCCCCAGAACATCAAAACCAGCAAAAGCAGCCTGCAGATATTTGGCCAAACATCAAAATCAGCAGTGCAGAACCCGGTTGTTGTGGTAATGGAAACTACCTGAAAAGAAGCATATCTAAAGGCTCCTTGCAGCGTAGACACTTTTCCCATTTCTTCATCCACATGATGGGTCATTTCAGAAGTACTCATTGGATTATGTCTGTAATGGGATGCTGATTGCTTTTCCGGGGGGAGGCCATTAAAGTAAAGAAAAAAGCCAATAAAAAGCACACATAAGATAATCGTACCAAGATAAAAATGAAATTCTTTGTCTTCTTTAAGGCTTTTAAATCTCCCCTGAATCAATACTCTGTAGTGAAGGAGGAAGTTTGTTCCCGCAAGGAACATAAATAAAATTATAATCCAATCAAAATAAGCGCTTTTATAGTAGCCGATAGAAGCATTCTTTGTAGAAAACCCACCGGTTGCCATAGTTCCAAATGTATGGCATAAAGAGTCAAAAAGAGGCATGCCTCCCGCCATAAGAAGCAAAGTTTCAGCCAGGGTGAGAAGAGCGTATACACCCCAGAGGATTTTTGCTGTTTCTGCAAGTCTTGGCTGAATCTTATCGGCGCTGGGACCTGGAACTTCTCCCCGGAACATTTGATAGGCAGCAACACCCATTGCAGGGAAAACAGCAAGAGATAGAGTTACAATACCCATACCCCCGAGCCAGTGAGTAAGACTTCGCCAGAAAAGGAGACCTTTAGGAAGAATCTGAACATCAGTAAGTATTGTGGCACCAGTGGTCGTAAACCCGCTCATGATTTCAAAATATGAATTTGTAAAATGTAAAAAGGCTCTATTAATTGAAAAAGATTGCTCCAGGGAAATAAAATATAGAAAAAAAGGTATACTGCCCAGTAATACAAGGAAAAACCACCCTATAGTAACAATTGCATATCCCTCACGGACACCGCCCTTATGTCGTCCGGATTTAAAAATCCAGGAAAGGAACAAACCGAAAAAAAATGAAAAAATGGCTGTAAGGGCAAATGCAAACACTTCTGTTTCATGCCAAACGGATATTAATCCCACACCACGATTTTCATAAACAGAAATACATAAAGGGATAAGCAGGACACCACCCATGACCTGCATTAGCTTTCCAATAGCAAAGAATACAGTGCTTTTGTTCATTTTTAGACTTTTTTCCGAGAGCGGAACATTTTCTGGAGTGCATCAATATGAGTAGTACGTGTAAGAACAATAACGTCATCGCCAGGTTCGATGACAGTATCCCCACGGGGTATTATCATTGTATTATTCCTTATAATAGCTCCAACAATGGATCCCTTCCTCATTTTTTTCCATGCAATTTTTAATGGCTTTTCTGTAATGGGACTGCCTTTGGATGCTGAAATCCTTACAGCTTCAATTTCAGTATTTTTTAAGGGAACGGTCGCCCAAATCTGTCCTTTGTGTACTGCTTCCATAATTTCTCTGGCTGTTGACAATCTGGGACTAATGGAATGATCAATGCCAAGCGAATGAAATAACGGGGCGTGGCGTGGTTCTGTTGAGATTATTATCGTTTCTTTTACACCTTCCGATTTTGCGAGAAGCGCACCCATGACATTATCCTGGGTTTCTTTTCCAGCTCCGACAAAAAAATCAGCGGTACCTACGTGAATCTCCTGGAGAACGTCCATATCTGTGCCATCTCCATGAATTATTTCCGTAGAATGAAGCAAGCTTGCGCCGTCGATGCCTTCGTTGTATTGAGGCGTTATCCAAATGACAGTTTCTACCAGATTTTCAAGAGTTGCTGCCAAATGAAGGGCAGTCAGGCCGTCTCCTGCTATAACAACCTTACGAACACTTTTCCGGGATTTGCCCAGCAGGGGAAGATACACATCCAGGGTTGCTTTTGGGAAAATAGAAATTATCTGATCACCAGGAAGAATTTCATTTTCTCCGGAAGGGATAATAGTGGTTTCTCCTCTTATTATTGCCATAACCAGCAATTTGTTAGGCGATATTATTTCATCAATCTGAATGATGCTTTTTCCTGACATGGGCACTTCATCAGGCACATTGTAACTGCACATAAGTACAGAATCGTCTTGAAAACTTGCAGCCTGCGTAGCGCCCGGCATTCTAATAAACTGGCATATTGCGTCTACAACGGCTCGTTCAGGATCGATAACCTGGGTAACACCAAGGCGGGATAGATCGACTGCAGGATTTGGTCCTGAATACTCATGATCGCGTACTCGTGCAATTCTTTTTTTAACATTGTAGTTTTCAGCGAGCGAGCAAACCAGGATATTCACTTCATCAATATAAGTAACAGCAATCACCATTTCCGCCTCATTAATGCCTGCCTGCTCCAGGGCTGAAGGAGTGCTGCCTGAACCATTTACAACAAGGACATCACTTCTTTCGGAAATGGTTTGACAAATATCAGGATCTTTTTCAACTACAGCAATTTCATGGTTTTCCAGGCTTAACTGCTTAACTAAACTAAAACCAACGGTTCCACCACCAACAATAAGAATCCTCATTGAATTATATTAACCTTTTATTTAGATTTTTATTATTCTATCACATAATGAGACAAGTAAAAGGATATATGATATACTACAATTTAACTTAAAAATAAAAAGGATTTTATAATGCTAGTAACAAAACGGTTTATTTTTTCTTCTGCTCACCGTTTATCAGGGATATCCTTTTCAGAAGAAGAAGACCGCGCAATATACGGAAAATGCGCATCTTTGCATGGTCATAACTATGTTTTGGAAATATCATTAAAAGGTAAGCCTGACAAACAAAGCGGAATGATACTGGACTTTGGTGTTTTTAAAAAAATTGTACAAGAAGAAGTTATTTCTAAGCTGGATCACAAAAATATTACAGAGGACATCAATTTTTTCGTTAAATTGCCCCCTACATGTGAAAACATAGCTAAATGGATTTGGATACAGCTGATAGATAAATTTCCCAATGGGCAATTATACAAAATAATCCTGCGTGAAACTGATAACAACTGGGTCGAGTATTACGGGGATTGATTGTTAGAAATATTTTTTCTAATTTCTTTATTCTGCATGTTTTTTTTCTGTTGTATCCCGGAAACAACTAAAAATCCAATCAATGCCCCGACCAATATTCCACCCCATGGTGTGCATGCAATTGGACAGGTCCCTCCGACACACCGGCCTAAATAACCAATAATACCTCCGGCAATTGCTCCAATTAATATACCTGCAATACTGTAAATCATAATAAGTTTCTCCCCTTTTGGTAACTTTACAATAATAACAGAATCCATTAGTATAAAGTTCCAGTCAAAATCAAAAAAGCTAATAAATTAAAAAATGTGGATATATAAAAGGAGTTGTAAAGTGAATAAACCAAAAAAGAGAATTGCTGTTATGACTAGTGGAGGGGACTCCCCGGGAATGAACGCAGCTGTTAGATCTATTGTAAGAAAGGGAGTTAATGCAGGACTTGCTGTTTTTGGTGTTCAAAGAGGATATGAAGGGCTTATAGATGGTGAGTTTATTGAAATGGGGCCCCGGTCAGTCTCAGATATAATTCACCGTGGTGGAACTCTCTTAAAAACAGCGCGTTCTCAAAGATTCAGGACAGAAGAAGGGCGTGAAAAAGCCAAAGAAAAGCTTGAGAAATTATGTATAAACGGTTTTCTAATTATTGGAGGGGATGGTTCCTTTCACGGGGCACATAAATTAAGCAAGATTTGGGATGGACAAGTAATAGGTTTGCCCGGAACAATTGATAATGATCTTTATGGTACAGACCTTACAATAGGGTTTGATACAGCGGTTAATACAGCACTTTACGCGATTGATCATTTGAGGGACACAGCTGAAGCCCATGAGAGATTCTTTATTATTGAGCTTATGGGGAGGCATGCAGGTTTTATTTCATTAATGGCTGCGGTTTCCGGTGGAGCAGAAGAGGTGTTGATCCCTGAAACAAAAACAGATCTTGAAGCTATTGCCCGAAGAATGGAAGCGGGTCTTAAACGAGGGAAGAAAAGTTGTATGATTGTTGTTGCAGAGGGAGACGAATGCGGTGGTGCGTATGCTGCTGCACAAAGACTTCATGAATTAACTGGTCGCGACTATAAAGTGTGTATCCTTGGCCATGTTCAGAGGGGTGGTTCTCCAACCTCTGTTGACCGTGTTCTTGCAAGCAAACTGGGCGGTTTTGCTGTAGATGCATTCCTTGAAGGACATACAGATGTAATGGTTGGAGAGGTTAATGGTCAGTGTTGCTTTACGCCGCTAAAAGAAACCTGGGAAAAGAAAAAGAAGCTGGATTCCTATCTTTTGGATCTCGCAGCAGTATTGGCTACTTAGATTAGAAAAAATCCGAGTACAAAGTTAATTAAAGTTTGTTTACGGATTTAATATATTTCAGATGTTTTGTTAAATTTAAAGGCTTACATTGACATTAACCCGGTACTGTAATATAAAAAGCGTTTCGAAGGTTGTATTAAGTTAAATTATTGAAAATAAGGAGTAAGGGTTGAATCCAAAATACGATATTTTGCTCAAAAGTAAAATGAGTGATGAAAATTATAAAAAGTTAACAGCTCTTGATAACATTAAAGTTTATGATTTTATCGGAAAATTTGCCGAACACTGTGATCCTTTATCTATATATGTTTGTGATGACAGCGAATATGATAACCAGTACATTCGGCATATGGCCTTGAAAAAAGGTGAAGAGCATTCTATGTCAAAGCCTAAACAGACAATACATTGGGATGGTTACGGAGATCAGGCTCGCGATAAAACAAATACACGATATATGGTTTATCCCGAGAATCTGGAAAAAATGAAATCGCTTAACTCACTTGAATATGAACAGGCATATAAAGAGATTATGGAAATTGCAGCAGGCAATATGAAGGGAAAGGATACAGTTGTAAAATTCTTTGCAGAAGGGCCTACAGACAGTCCTTTTACCATTCCTTGTGTCCAGTTTACAGATTCCTGGTATGTTGCTCATTCCGAATCGATATTATACCGGAGTGCATATAAACATTTTTTAAATATGAAAACTGATGAAAAAGATGCTTTTTTCCGTTTTATACATTCTGCAGGAGAGCTGGATGACAGAGGTTGTTCAGTAAATCTTGATAAACGCCGCATATATATGGATACACAAAACAACATTGTTTATTCCATGAATGCACAATATGCGGGAAATTCTGTAGGTTTGAAAAAGCATTCTATGCGTCTTGCTATAAATCAAGCCGGAACTGAAGGCTGGCTTTGCGAACATATGTTTGTTATGGCTTGTGTTAACGAAGATAAAAGCCGGAAAAGCTATTTTTGCGGTGCTTTTCCATCTGCGTGCGGAAAAACATCCACAGCTATGATTCCCGGAGAGCAGATTGTTGGCGATGACATAGCTTATTTCCGCAATATTGATGGAGAATTCAGGGCTGTTAACGTTGAATTTGGTATGTTTGGTATAATTAAAGATGTAAATGCCAAGGATGATCCTGTGATATTTGAGAACCTGCAAAAAGATCAGGAAGTAATCTTTTCTAACATTTTGTTGGGACAGGACAAGCACCCTTACTGGCTCGGGATGGGGGAAGAATCACCTGAAGAAGGTCTGAATCATTTTGGCGAATGGAAAAATGGTATTAAAGATTCAAAAGGTAACGTTGTAGGATTAGCGCATGGTAATGCACGTTATACCATGCGTCTGGATTACCTGGATAACATAGACGAAGAAGGTTTTAACGCAAAAGAAGGCGTAAAGATAGCGGGTGTACTATACGGCGGACGCGATAGCGACACCACAGTTCCTATCGAAGAATCACCGTCCTGGAAAGATGGAATTATTCTTAAAGCAACAACTTTGGAATCAGAAACAACCTCTGCTACGTTAGGGACAGAAGGAGTTCGCAACCCTTCCCCTATGGCTAATTTGGACTTTGTCTCTTATCCTCTTGGCGAATACACAATGAATAACATCAAGTTTGTTGAAGGAATGAAAGAAGTTCCTCGTATTTTCAGTACCAATTATTTCATGAAAGGTTCCGATGGTAAGTTTATGACCAGTAAACTGGCCAAGAAAATATGGCTGCATTGGGCAGAAGGCCGTGTTAACGGGGAATATGAAACTTATGACACTCCAACAGGAAAAATACCCCTCTTTAAAGACCTGAAAGATCTATTCAAAAAGTATTTAGACGAAGATTTTTCTGAAGAGTATTATACTTACCTTTTTACTTTTCGCTGTACTAAGTGGATTGAGAAATTGGAAAGAACAAAGGCTTTTTATACAAAAATGGATGCCCATGTTTCTCAGGGGCTTTATCAAGCATGGGATGCTGCTATTGCAAAAATTTCAGTAGCAAAAGAAAAACATGGAGACGAAATAAAACCTGGCGACTATAAGGGGTAGTATTTAGTCGTTTAAAGGCTGTTTGCAAAAGCCGTGTTGCTGTCAAGGTTAACCAGGAATTTGCATAAAAAGAGTGGACTTCGCAAAAATCTATTGGCTTATCTCTAAATAGAAAATCCAGCAGAACTGTTTCTATTGTATCTGCATTTTTTTGATTTCAATCTAAACCAATATCTTTTGGATCCAGTCTCATTCCCTCTGAAAATCCGTGTTTAAAAGTGCGGTTTTATGGCCATGACTGGAACTATGAATAAACTATTTATTGTTAATTGGAATTCCAATACACTTTTTCCAATGACCTGTTTCAAACCATGCTAATGTAAGAAGACCATTTAATAGCATAGATGTAGCAACAGCCCACCAGATACCCTGCAATCCAAAATGTTGCGAGAGAAAAAAAGCGGCTGGAACAAGATAAGCCCACAGGCTTATAAAAGTTATTAACATGGGAACAAGAGTATCACCTGCACCACCTAAAGCTCTGTTAAGAACGACACCAAATGCTAGAAAGACTAGAAACGGGGCAATTGTTCTCATGAATTGGGCCCCTTCTTCTATGACCGGGGGCTGAGCGTGGAAAAAACCTAGTATTTTTTCCGCAAAAGAGAGAAAGAAAAAACATGTTAAAGTCATTATTGTGAAATGAAGGCAAGTAGCAATCCATGCACTGTTTCTAGCTCTGTCCGGCTTTTTTGCTCCCAGATTTTGTCCAACAAGGGTTGAAGCTGAACTTCCAAGGGCGAACCCTGGCATAAGAAATACAATGTAAAGTCGCATAACCAGCCCAAAGGCTGCAGTCGCAACCGTTCCAAAGGAAGTAACAAGACTTATAACCGTCATTTGCATTGTCGACCTGAAGAACATTTGGAGTGAGCTTGGAAGACCTATCTTTAATATATGCCTTATCAATTCCATGTTTGGGCGAAATCCACGCATGTGGATATGGATTTTTCCTCCCTTTTTGTGAAGTACAATAAATACAAGACTGGCTGCTGTACCCTGTCCTATTATTGTTGCCAGGGCGGCTCCAGCCGTTCCCATGGGAGGAACGCCTATGCCGAAAATGAAAATTGGATCCAGAATTATATTTAGAATATTAGCGATTACCATAAACAACATCGGGCGAATTGTATCTCCGGTTCCCTGGAGGATAGAATTACCAAGAAAAAGCAGAAACATTGTAGGACTTCCGAAAAGAATAATTTTAAGATAGTTGTCACCGGCTTTAACAACTGCATTGTCTGCTCCGAGAAACTCCAGCAGATTTGAAGAAAAAGGTGCGCCGGCCAGTCCTATAGCAAGAGAAAGAAGTAAACCAACGAAAATTGATTGTTCGGCAATCTTTCCAGCCAACCAGTTTTCCTGAGCGCCGATACTTCTTGCAACAAGTGATATTGTTCCCATTGAAATCCCGATAGCAAAAGTGAACAAAATCATAATAATTGTACCACTGATCGCAACCGCTGCAATAGAGGCAGATCCAAGACTTCCGACCCAGTACAAATCAATAAGGCTTTGTGTGCTTTGAAGAAAGCTACCTATCATTAATGGTATTGCAAGGGAAACAACTCCTGATAAAATTGAGCCTTTTGTGAAATCTCTGTTTCTGTTAAACATTTTCCGAATCATATTTGTTTCTCTGCCGGGTTTTTTCTAAGGCAAAATCCAGCCCATTCTTTTTTGCGTTCATGTTTAATATTAATAAGTGTCCATTCTTTATAAAGGTCAAGGAGTTTGTCTTTTTGTGCCCAAAGAACACCAGAAACTAGCAAGCAACCATTTATTTGTACTAGCTTATCAATTTGAGCCTTGTTTTGCTTTATTATCCCAAGTTGAAGATTTGCAGCAACAAGTGAAAACTGCTTATTTAAAGTTAATTCTTCAATGTTTGAATGGATAACACTACAGCCGTACTCAAGATCGTTAAGTTTAAGATTTTTCCATGTAGCTTCAATGGCTTCAGGGTCATTGTCGACAGCTGTAACAGTTTGTATCCCTAATATTTTAGCAGTGGCAGATAAGATTCCTGTACCACATCCAAGATCAAGAAAATCATTTGTTTTATCAGTTGCAATCCTGCAGATTTGATCCAGACAATAACGTGTTGTAAAACTAAGGCCTGTTCCGAAAGCCATTCCAGGATCTATTTTTAGAAGAGTTCTTCCTTTAGGAGGTTCATGTTCGATCCAGGTGGGACAGATAGTAATCTTTTTTCCAATATTTATTGGCTTGAAATACTTTTGCCAGTTGAAGAAATAATCAGGTTTTTCAATTTTTTTCAATCGTGTTCTATATCTAAAGGTATAAGTGCTCCTTTTTCTCTGATCTTTCAATTGACGATATATCTGTTTTCTTGCTTTTTCAGCATCAGACATGTTAGAAAAATATGCACAAATAAGGGATTTTTCCGGTGAAGATGGATTGTTTAGGGAAAAACATCCGTTGGAAGCCAGGGGTTCTAAAAATAATTGAATAGAGTCAGCTCCCTCAGAAGGTAAATTTATTGAAAGTTCAATCCAGGAATTCATTTTGGCATTCGCAGTGTAAAACGGTCTACATTTAGACCGAGAAGTTCAGCACAGGAAATCATTGTTTCAGCTATTGGTGCATTCTTTGTTTTTATGCGTGAAAATTGTTTTTCAAACCAACTATATAAAAGTATTTGAGCAGGTTTTATATCTGCTTCAAGACCTGTGTCATTAATGAAAATTAAAAAATTTTCAAGCTTATCTGCTTTATCTTTGGAATCAATTGATTTAATTTTTTCACAGAGGATTTGATTCAAAAAGATTTGGATCTTTTCCTCACATACTTCAATTCGTAATGTATGAGCTTCTTTCAAAAGGAGTTGGATGTTCTCACGACAAATAGGTGCTTCAGAATCATAAGTAAGATTTTTTGCTTCTTGAATTAAACGACTGTTTATTGTGTGCCTGGCAGCGTCTCGCAATTCAACAGGAACCATTAGTCCTTCTTCATGAAGAGCAGAAACAACGGGTTTCGTTTCATCATAAAGGTGTGCAAATGCATTGCGGAAATCCTCAAGCTGTTTGTGAAGAAGATATTTTTAGAATATTCTGTTTTTCTTCCTTAAACATATCCGCCAGGGTATAGAATTTTTTGCCAAAAATCTCTTCTAGACATGCAGGAACCTGCTCTGGAGCGGTATCAAACATTTTTAACAGTTGATCCATTGTTTTGTGGTAATTAGGAATTAAAGATGATTGTATAATACTAGTATGGAATCTAAATCCTCCAAGAAAAAGCAGACAAAAAATATAGCTTTCTGTTTCCGGGACTACTGTTGAAGAAACCCGTACTTTACCGAAGGCCATAGTCATTCCGGGCTGGTCTTTTTTTCTGTAGTCAGACACTCTTAGTTTATATCCGTATATTTGTTCGGTCGACTTAATAGATGTTGCGAAGGTTGAATTGACGGCGAAATGATTAACGACTCTTGGCAAATCAACAATTGAGGGGAGAATGTGTTTGTTGAATATTTGATTTCCAGTGCCGTATGAGTCAATGTTTGAATGAGCTTTGTTAAGAATAGAAAGAAAAGGTGTTTCACTCCATCCGGGATCAAGAAGTTTTATAAGCTGAATGGCTCTTGCAGCGTACTGAAGAATTTGAATTGTTTCAATGCCTGAAATATCTGCGAAAAACCATCCGCAGGAAGTATACATAAGCAAAGAATGTTTTTGCATTTCAAGCAGCGCAATTCCCTCATTAATCTTTGTTTCGTTATAACCGGCTATGCATTGTTCCGAGAAAAAAGCCTTAGCATTCTTTGGACTATGATCCAGAATAAGACGAATATAAGCGTTACGTGCTTTCCATGGATCCTTGAACAGCTTTTTACCATATGAATCAAAAAAATTGTCTAAATTATCCCGCAAAAGATCCAGGGCTTCTCTTAATGGACGACGCCAGCGCTGGTTCCATCCTTGCTTCCCTCCTGTTTGACAACCACAGTCTTCTCTCCATCTTAAAACTCCATGGGAACAACTCCAGGAAGTTCCCAACCTGCGTGCTCCCGGCCTTATTTCAACTTCATCTTGAGGGGGATGAGATTCAAGATATGCTCCATAATTTGTTAATGTGATATTCCGGTTAGGAAGTCCTACTTTAATTAAATAGGCCAAACACATGTTTGCGTATTTTTTATGATGCCCGAAAGTTTCACCGTCCGTTGCTATGTTAACAAGTAAATTTTTTTCAGAAGGGGTTCCAAAAGCAGCCTGAAAGCGATCTGCACAATGCTCTCCATCCAAAAGCAGATTTTCAAAACTCATAGAATGAGCCATGGTTCCGTCGTAAAAAAAGATATCGATAAATTTACGATTTTTTCTGCCATTCTTAACAAACCATCTGTAAGGTTTTCTTGGATCAATAGAACCGGACGGGAGTGCTTCCCATTTTTCTTGTCCTATCGTTCTAGTTTTTTGTGCCTGATGTTGAGAGAGAATAACGAACTTTAAACCGTTATCGATTAGATCTTTCAATGTCTCTTCATTACATGCTGTTTCCGGCAGCCACATTGCTTCTGGGTCGCGCTTAAATCGGCGTTTAAAATCGGCAATTCCCCATTGGATTTGTGTTATACGATCTCTGCGGTTGGCAAGAGGTAGAATCATATGATTATATGCCTGTGCAATTGCATTACCGTGTCCCCATCGTTTTAGTGAAATACGGTCTGCTTCAAGGATTGTATTGTATGTTTCAGGGGCATGTTCTTCAAGCCACGAAAGCAGTGTAGGCCCAAAGTTGAAGCTAATCCAGGCGTAGTTGTTTACAAACTGTGTTATTCTTTTATCGTTTTTTCCAAGGATTGGTGAAAAACCGTTTTGCCTGTAACATTCGGAAGTGATTTTTTCGTTCCAGTCATGGAAAGGAGCTGCCGATTCCTGCATTTCAATAGTTTCAGTCCACGGATTTTCACGAGGCGGCTGATAAAAATGTCCATGAATACATATAAATTGCTTACTCAAACAGAATCCCTTTCAAAGTAGATCTTCATTAGAAATTAAGTATACTCGATTCTGTTGGATTAGAAATACAAAAAGACAAAAAAGCTTTCATAATTTATAGCGGTGTGTTACAAAAATGAAAATCGTAACACGACAAAAGAGGATTAGCTGGAAATGAAAGAATTATCAAGATTTGGTGTTTCAATTGAAAAAGGGCTTCTGGAACAGTTTGATGTTCTGTTAAAAGACCGGAATTATACAAACCGTTCTGAAGCATTAAGAGATCTTATCAGAAAAGAGCTTATACAAAAACAATGGGAAGAAGGAAAAGAAATAGTTGGCGCTATAACCTTTGTTTACGATCATCACAGGCGAGATATGATCGGAAAAATAACAGAAATACAACATAATTTTCATGATTTGATTATTTCCGCAATGCATGTTCACTTGGATCATAACAATTGTGTAGAGATCATAGCAGTTAAAGGATCTTCATCTAAGGTAGTAGAGCTTTCGAATATGCTACGCGCAATAAAAGGGGTAAAACACTGTACATTGAGTATGTCAAGTACAGGGAAAGAAATTATTTAATGAAGCCTTTGCTTTTTTGTAACAGAAATTGTTTTTTGGCTGCCGGCCATCCTGTTGCCAGGTTTGTAATGTTATTAAGCCTGTTAATACATTTTGCTTGCGGCGGTTGGGGTAACTCATTTCTTGGTTTATCTTTGGATTTTTGTCTGGTATTAACACTTTTAGCAATTTCCGGGCTTAATAAAAAAGCAGTTTTATCTCTTTTTCTGTTAATTGGTACATTTTCTTTTTTTATGGGTTTATTAATATGGATGGGTTGGTGTTTTAACCTTGGAAAAGCCAGTGCTGTTAACTGGATAGGCATTTCAGTACGGATGGGAGGCTCGGTATGCACTGCTGTTTCCATAACAGGATCTTCAGCTCCGGGAGAATTCGGGTACTTGCTCGAAAAAATTAAAATACCAGGTCGGCAAAAAGATAGGTTACTAATGGTGATGCACGGATTTACGTCTTTTATGTCTTCATTCATTATTATTCCCTTAGCGCTTCGAGCCGGTATTGGTGGCATATATTCTGCAGGTACACGCGCAGCTGTTAGTATTATTAAGGGGTTGCCTTTAATGATTTTGCATAGAGGAATAAGAAGAGGTCAGTCTCTGTCCATTGCATTGGAGGCAAGAGGTTTTTCCGGTTTTGGACCATCAATGTTTAGGCCGTCATCCTGGAAAATTGCGGATGTTTTACTTTGTGTAGTTTCAACATTTATTTTAGTTACAGGCTTTTTAAAATGACGATAGACGCGTTTATTAAAGTAGACAAACTATATTTTAGTTATGACGGCACTAAAAGTGTTCTTGAAAATATTACTTTTGAAGCAGGACGAAATGAGCGGATAGGTATAGTTGGTCCTTCAGGTTCAGGCAAATCTACACTTTTATTTGCTATTGCAGGATTGCTTCCGTTCTCACGGGTTAAGGGAAATACTTTTATCAATAATGAGAAAATGATGGAGTCTAAAGCAGCGCGCTTGCGAAAGCAAATAGGACTTGTTATGCAGAATCCTGACGATCAGCTTATTGGTGCAACTGTTCAGGAAGATATTGGTTTAGGGTTATTCGCAAGAGGGTTTGACAAAAATGCTATTTTTGCAAAGGTTAAAGAGCAACTAAAAGGAATGAGGATTTCAGAGCTGGCGCAAAGATCTCCCTGCGAAATAAGTTTCGGAGAGAAAAAAAGAGCCTGTGTGGCTGGAATACTTGCGGTTGAACCTGATCTGCTTTTATTAGACGAACCGGGTGAGGGCCTGGATCCCCGGGGAAAAAGAGAGCTTATAAACATTATTTGTAATAACAGGGCATGCATGATGATATCCGGCCATGATATGGAATTAATATTGAATACTACAGAAAAGGTAATTGTCTTGGATAAGGGTGAAATTGTTGCTTTCGGCTTAACTCAGGAAATTCTGGCTGACGAAAAAATAATGGAGCATCATGGTCTGATGGTTCCGCCTTCCTTGAGAGTGAGGCATTATGAAAAAAAATGACAAAATCCTATCCTGGTGTATTGCAGTTTCTTTGACGCTTCATTGTGTGGGTCTTACAGGTATTGGGTATTTGTACAAAAAAATCGAACAAGCAAATATTCAGGTTATCGATGAAGGGATTATTATGTTCGAAGTGGGCTGGGCTCCTTCTGCAACTAAACCTGAAGTTCTTGAAGAAGAAATTATTGATGAGCCTGAAAAGATAGAACAGGTTATTGAAAAAACCGTAGAAAAAATGCCTGATCCTATTGAAAAAAATGAAGAGCCAACAAACGTTATTGATGAGGTTGTTGAGAAACCTCTTGAAACACTTGAGACAGTGGAGATTGAAAAGGAGGAACCTCAGCCGGTACTTGAGGAGGTTCCGGAAAAACAGCAGATTTCTGAGCCATCAGAGAATATGAAAGAAGGAGAGTCCGGAGAAGCTCCTGTAACCGCAGGAGCTGGCGAAAAAGAATACCTTGCTCTTGTTCGTGAAAAAATACAGAGGGCAAAATCCTATCCTCGTATTGCAAGAATGCATCGTATGCAGGGTGTTGTCGCCGTACGTTTTGCAATTAATGTTGAAGGACAGCTAGTAACACCTTTGGTATTACGTTGTTCCGGCAGTGCATTTTTAGATGTTGCCGCGATTAGGATATTAAAAAAAGCTTCTCCTTTTCAGCCTCCCCCGGAAAGCCTTGCTGATAAGAACATAGATGTTGAAATTGATTTTAGATTAAAGTAAAGGAATTTTTGAAAGATGAGTAGACTGTATGTCAGAAAAGAGAGTAAGTTTCTCAAAATTCTATTGTTATGTGTGATGGTTTTTGTTGCTGGTATAAATTCAAGAAATATATTGGCAGATGACACATCTGTTATTGAAAAGGTTGTGGTTGAAGAAGTTCCAGCTACTTCAGTTGAAGGAAAAGAAGCTACTTCTTCTGTAACAGTAATTGAAAGAAATGAAATTCTGGCTAGTGGCAAACAGGATGTGCTTAGTCTTGTAAGCGGTAGGGTGCCAGGGGTTTTTGTTACAGAAAGAGGTGTTAGCAATTATGGAGTTGGTCCTGGATCAGCAGGTAATATTTCTATCCGAGGAATAGGTGGTTCCCCTAATACGGACGTTCTTGTTCTACTTGATGGACAACCTACAAAAATGGGTCTTTTCGGACATCCTATCCCGGATGCATATCCCCTTGACGCGGTTGAACGTGTAGAGGTTTTGCGCGGTCCCAAGTCCTTAAGATATGGGGATAATGCAATGGGTGGTCTAATTAATATAGTTACTATTTCTCCCCCGGCGGATGGAACAAGAACAGATCTAAAAGCAGGATATGGCCAATACAATACGCTGAGGGCAAGTGTTAGTCATTCAGGCAGAGTTGGTCCTGTAGGGTACGTAGGTTCTTTGATCAGGCGCAAATCTGACGGCAGCCGTTCTGACAGTGATTTTGACGGATGGAACGGATATGCAAAAATGCAGATAAAAATGAATGATGAAACAAATCTTTCTTTTTCAGGATGGGGAACATCATTTGACGTTCAGGATCCGGGTCCGCTTAACGATCCAGAGCATGCTGATTTTAGAAAAGCAAAAAGAGGCGGTATTACCGCAATTCTAAATGGTGGAGAAGCTTTGCCCTGGAGTATTATGGCTTATGGTGAATGGGGTGACCACGATTTTTCCAAATCACCGGAGGACTGGAAATCACGGGATCGTACTCTGGGCCTGATAGCTCGTAAAACATGGCAGATAACTCAGAAAGATTTTCTGGAAGTTGGCGGGGAAGTTCAGGAATTTGGCGGGAAAGGGGAAAAACCGGAAGAAGGAACATTTTATGGAGAGCATTATGAAACATCCTGGGGCTTATATATTCAGGATGAACATGTGGTTACCGAACAGCTGTTAGTACAGGCAGGTGGTCGAGTCCAGAGAAGCGAAGGTTCTGATACAGTCTTTTTACCTAAACTGGGTTTTTCATATGATTTCAATGATAAAAACCGTTTTCATGGGCAAATTGCCAGAGGATACAGAGCTCCTACAATAAGGGATAGAATTCTATTCCCAATTTCTAACAAATCTCTTTCAGCGGAAGATTTATGGAGTGCTGAACTTGGGTGTACGCATATATTCGGGGAAGCTTTTTCTCTGGATTTAACAGGCTTTTATATTGATGCTGATAACCTGATCGTTTTTCAGGCACCTCCGCCTCAGTTTGCAAATTCGGGAAAAGCCAGAAACAGAGGTATTGAGATATCTGCTAACTGGTATTCAGAAGGTCCTCTTGAAATGATAGGAAGCTATACTTATCTTGATAAAGATGAAAATATCAGCGGTTCTGCCAGGCACGTTTTATCCTGTGTTAGTATCTTGAGGTTTAATAAATGGACTGCCTGGCTTGATCTTCAATATGTTAATGATCTTCAACTACTGAGCAAGAAGGAAAGCTATTTTGTTGCAGATGCCCGTGTAGCATACCGTATTAACAATAATATTGAAGCAGGAGTTTCAATAAATAATATTACCGATGAAGAATATAAGGAAATCGAAGGATATCCCATGCCTGGCCGGTGGGTTTTTGGTGAAATAAGAGTTGGTTTTTAATGAAAAGAAATGAAATACAAAATCTTGTATGGGTCGGGGTTTTTGGTGGGCTTGGCCTGGTACTTCCTGTTATATTTCACATGATCGGGCTGGGTTCTGCTTTTCTTCCGATGTTTGTTCCTTTTGCCGTTGCTTCCTGCATTTTGCCTT
>JAVCCS010000129.1 GCA_030765365.1 Candidatus Theseobacter exili | reverse complement strand
CAGGGAAACTGAAAGATTATTCTCTAAAAGCGGTAACCGGAGGTAAGGATGCACTGGGTGAGGTTGTTGTGAAAGTTGCATTGAACAATCGTCTTGTTGTGGGTAAAGGGACTGTTTTTCGCCATACGACGGACTGCAGATCAACTTTTTTAGCTCTTTATCTGGATTATTAACCAATGCTGCGGTTAACACAAACTGCTTTATATCGGAGCTGGGAAGTTCAAATTTGTAATCCCTCAAAATTTTTTCGAATACTGTTATCAAACCGCGGGCACCTGTATTCTCCTGAGATGCTCGCAATGCAATTTCTCTCAATCCATCATCCGAAAACTCTATATCTATTCCATATGAATCAAATGCTTCCCTGTACTGGTTTACAATGGAGCCTTCTGAATTAACCATTATTTCAAATAAAGCATTAGAATCCAGCTTGTCGCAAACAACATGAACAGGAAGACGTCCAATAAATTCAGAATCGAAACCGTATCTGATAAAGTCTTCTGTTGAAGCTTCATTTAAAAGATCAGCTTCATCAACATTTTTTTTCTGCTGATGAGCCGCAAAACCTATGTGTTTTTTTGATACACGTTTACGAACTATTTCGGTTAAACCATCAAAGGCCCCGCTCACTATAAACAGTATATGCCGCGTATTAATGGTTTCCTTTTTAGTTTTGCCCTTTTTCTGATAATCCATAACCGCTTTAATCTGGCCCGCAACATCCATGGGAGACTGCAAAGGCACATCCGTTTCCTCCATAAGCTTCAACAACCCTCTTTGAACGCCCTGACCGCTTACATCCCGTCCATGCAAATTCCCGGGAGCTGCAATTTTATCAATTTCATCAAGGTAAATAATGCCGTACTGCGCCAAGTTTACTTCGCCATCCGCCTTGTCAATCAATTCACGCACAAGATCGTCGACATCCCCCCCAACATAGCCAGTTTCACTGAACCGTGTTGCATCAGCCTTTACAAAAGGAACTCCGATAAGCCTTGCAATACACCGAATAAGATATGTTTTACCTACACCTGTCGGGCCAACAAGTACCACGTTCTGCTTTGCATAATGATCCTGACCTTTGTCTTCTTCCTGCACACGAATAACATGGTGATAATGGTCACATACGGCAATTGCTATTGCTTTTTTTGCTTCGTCCTGCCGTATTATAAATCTGTCCAGATATCCCTTAACCTCTTTAGGGGTTAAATCAAACCTCAGTTTTTCATTTTTTTCTTTTGCCTGATCTCCTGACATACCCTCTTTTATCTCTTCGGCTTCAGGATAAATCTCAATAGCATCTTTAATACCGTGTTTGTCGGATAAAAGCTTTGCTATGTCCTTTCGGATTTGCTCAAAATCAGGCATTTCAGTTTTAGAAAAAGCACTCACAATAAACTCCGGTTAATATTTTTCTAACTAATAATCCTTTCTTACACAAGAAAGTCAACAAATTTTAAACTATTAATTGTATTCCTGTTTTAAATATTACAGTTTCTCTCTTCTTGACACCTTTCTTACACTGGTGTATATCTTCAAGAGCAAAAATTAAAGGGCTGCTGCCCGTAAACGGGATATTTATTATATGAATACAAATAATTTTGACAGTCTGGCTATTCAGAAACAAAAACAGATCCTTAAAAAAAGCGCATATGATCAGAAAGCTGACTTAATACTTCATTCCAGGGACCCTGAACAGTTAGTCAGACAGATGTCGGGCGAAGAACTTCTTCTAATACTAATAGAGGGCAGAAACGATCGCCTGAAGGATTTGATAATTTATGCGAATAATGAACAGCTCCAATTTCTATGCGATATGCAGTGCTGGGAACACGAACGTATTGAGAAAGATAGATTTCTTGGGTGGCTGGATGATCTTATAGAAGCAGATCCTGATAAACTTGCCGAATGGTTGTCGATAACAGATGTGGAAATGCTAATCGCAGCCTATGCAAATGTTGTTAGGGTTATCAAAGCACCCCCGGCAGATGAAGCCGTTCCTGAAGAGTTTCTCGATAATGACGATCAGTTTTTTACTCTCGACAGATTCTATTATGTATCTGCAGAACAGCACCAGCTTGATACAATAAAAAGGAGTATAGAAATGCTCTTTTCGTCTTCACCGTCATTGTATATGAATCTAATGGAAGGCATCATGTCTGCTCTCCATGATGAAATGGAAGAAACAGCCTACCAGCAACGCCAGAACAGGCTCTCTGCAAGCGGATTTTCAGAAACTGAAGAAGCCCACAGGATTTACAGGGTACTGTCCCAGGAAGAGTGGGAATCTGTACCTGTAAAGGAAACTGATTCTGAGGAACCTTATTTTCAGGAAGAAACCGAATCAATCAATCCGAATTTTTTGAGTTTATGGGAAGGAGACCGTCTTTTTCTTGACGATGCTCTTGCACTTCTGTCAAAAGAACCAGAATCATTTCATGAAACTGTTCGCATGGAACTTGCTTCACTTACAAATAAGATTATTGCTACGGAAGGTATCAGTTTTAACAACAGCCGAAAGCTGAAAGACCAGGCAGAACGCGTTAGAAGATATATAAACATCGGCTTGGAAGAGCGAAGCCAGAGTGATGTTTTATATGCGGCTGATTTGTTAAAAACACGTTGGCTTGAAGATATATTTAGATGGGGACACTCTCTTCTTGTTACATTGAGAAAAAAAGCAGAAAGAGTTTTTAAAAGCAACAATGCCGGCCTTGAATCTGAACAGGTTTTTTCACTACTGGACAAACCATATTGTTACTTTTTTAGAGGAATGGTAAAAAAGCACCCTCAAATTTTTGATCCTTCTGTAACCTCAAACACATACCATTTGAGAGATCCCCGTCATTATAGAGAATTAATGATGGCTCATCAATTGCTTGTTGAAATCGAAGCAGCCTTCCGGGTTTTTAAAATTGCTCCTTTTGATAAATGGCAAGATAAAACAAGAGAAAAATTGATGAATCTACCGCCCTCTGAAATTTCAATAGGACAAATTGTCATGACTGTCCTTGCCCGTACTTTCCTTGGTCTGTCTTCAGAAGTAACGCCTTTAAGCAGTATCGAGTTAGCAAAATTTTTTACAGATGGTTTTCATTCCGGACCTCCCAGGAGACTTCGTGATGAAATTAAATTACACCTTCAAGACTGGGACGGTATTGACGTTGAAACAATGGAATACTTATCTAATGCTATTTCTCTTCATGAAAGCGAATTAGCTGAAATTGATCCTTTAACCCATAATGACCCAAGATTTATTCAGGGAATACTCGTTTATTTATGAAAATAACATCTTCACAATCCAATAATGAAAACACCTTAAGTTCACATTCCGGAACTGTAGCTTTAATTGGCCGTCCAAATACTGGAAAATCAACACTTTTAAATACAATTCTTGGCAAAAAAATATCCATAGTATCACGTATACCTCAAACAACCAGGTTTATTATACGCGGTATTCTCAACAGACCTTCAGGACAAATTGTATTTCTGGATTCGCCCGGAATTCATACTTCAAAAAGTCATCTTGGTAAAAAACTCAATATT
Organism: Candidatus Theseobacter exili; assembly: GCA_030765365.1. GTDB lineage: Bacteria > Auribacterota > JACPWU01 > Theseobacterales > Theseobacteraceae > Theseobacter > Theseobacter exili. The sequence goes on along the minus strand of JAVCCS010000129.1, from coordinate 21,920 downwards.
TCAGCTGAAGAAACGGCAAGAGGCGTAGATCTTACTCTATATCTTGTTGATCTTCACAGAAGACCCGGCCAGGAAGAAACACGTATTCTTCATCTCCTTGAGTCTCTTGATACACCTTTTCTTGTAGGAATGAATAAAATTGATAAAGGTAAAGGTTATGTAGATGAATATATGCGTTTATTTCAAACTCTTTCATTCACTGATAGATTAAAATCTTACATCCCGGTATCAGCATTGTCAGGCAAGAATTGTGAAGAAATAGTTGCAGCAATATTTGAATATTTACCGGCAGGACCACCTATTTACCCTCCGGAATGGTCTGACGGTCTTTCTGCAAGGATTATGACAGCTGATCTTATAAGAGAAAAACTCTTAAAATATCTCAAAAAAGAAATCCCCCATGAAATTGCTGTTCTTGTAAAAGAACTTGAAGACGATCCGGATAAACCAGGTCTTGTTCAAATATATGCTGACATTTTTGTAATCAGGAAAAGTCAAAAAGGCATAGTCATCGGTAATAAAGGTACTGCATTAAAACAAATAGGCACAGAAGCACGAGAAGATATGGAAAAGTTTTTTAATAAAAAAGTATATTTAAATCTGTTTGTACGTGTTCATCCAAACTGGATGCGGGATCCGGAAATTCTCCGGCAAATGGGTTACTTCGATGTTCCTTAAGGATTTTTTTTATGGTTACTAAAAATAAAAAACCGTTTGATAAAGGGATACGAATATATAACCTTTTTCCAAGGATCGTTGGTCCAATGCATCTATGGAAAAAACATGCGGAAAATGCTGCAAAAATGGGGTTTAACTGGATATACGTTAATCCTTTTCACTATCCGGGATTTTCAGGCAGTCTTTATGCGCCAAAAGACTATTATAGATTTAACCCATTGTTTCTCTCTTCAGAAAAAGCTGATGGATGGGAAGAACTGAAAAGTTTTATTGATGACACGAAAAAAATGGGTTTAAAACTGATGATGGATCTAGTTATAAATCATACAGCTATAGACTCAGATCTGACTAAAATACATCCTGAATGGTATAAAAGAGACTCAAACGGCAAAATAGTAAGCCCTTCGGCTATTGATCCAGCAGATGCACGGAATGTTACAGTATGGGGGGACCTTGGTGAAATTGATAATGAAAACTCCAGTGACAAAAATGCGCTGTGGCAATACTGGAAAGAACTCCTTACCAAATATATAAAAACAGGTTTTGAAGGATTCAGGTGTGATGCTGCTTATCAGGTACCGGAATCACTTTGGATAAAGCTAATTGGAGGAGCTAAGAAAAAGAATAAAACTCTTCTATTTCTAGCAGAAACGCTTGGATGCTCAGAGGAAGCCCTGGTTCCTATAGCAAGAAGCGGTTTCGATTATATATACAACAGTTCAAAATGGTGGGATTTCGAATCGGACTGGTGCCTGAATCAATACAATATGACCCGCAAATTTGCTCCGTCAATTTCATTTCCAGAGACTCACGATACACCAAGACTGGCAGAAGAATACAACGGAAACGAACAGATACTTAAACAGCGCTATCTATTTTCAGCTATTTTTTCCAAGGGTCTTTTTATGCCAATGGGTTATGAATACGGGTTCAGAAAACGCATGAATGTTTTGCATTCAATGCCATCTGACTGGGAAAATATTCATTGTGACTTAAGAGGTTTTATTAAAAGTGTCAACAAAATCAAAAAGACATATAAAATTTTCAATGAAGAATGTTTTCAGGAACTCATTCAGTTAAACAATACGGCAATTCTTGCTTTGGAAAAGGTATCACAAGACAATAATCAAAAGTGTCTGATACTTTTGAATAAAGATAATAACTCCAGTCAAAGTTGTACTGTTGAAGACTTTTCAGGAGTGATTTGCTCTCCTGGTGTTCAAAAACTTTCATTTGATAATGGAAAAGAACAAATAGAATACTTATCAACAAACCAGCCTTATGAATTTAACCTAAAGCCATCTGAAATTATAATTGTTCTTTCATCGGCATAGAAAAGCCGCAGCCTTTTGGGCCGCGGCTTTAAATACTTCTTTTCTATCTTTATTCAATTAGAACCTTTTACCAAGCCAAACATCTATGCCCCAGTCAGCAGCATCGTCAGTAAGTCCAAACGAAACCCCTGTACCAACCTGCCAGCTTTCAAGAAAAATATACCTGCCGCCAACTGTTACCCAGGCCAGATCATCACTGTTTGAACTTCTAGCAGTTCTGCCTGTAAAACCGAGGTTAAGGTGAAATTCATCGTTTACCAGATATGCAGCTTCCACGCCCCATAATATCTGATTGTCCCAGTCAACATTATCAGGCTCACCGACAAAAGTGTAGCCAACGCCTGCAACGCCCAGGATCTGGCCAAATGTTTTAGCAACAGCCGCACGCAATGTCACATCAGCTTTTCCCGTTCCAAGCCCTTTATCCTCATCTGCAGTAGGCAATTTCACGGTAGCAGCAAGAGAAAGATCAACAGGCTGATCTATTTCATTAAGCAACATGTACTTAGTTCCAATAAAAACATCGCCAAACCCGCTCTCATTCTCTCCGCCATCAGGATTGTCCCATAAATAATCTACTGAAACATATGCATCCCAGTTTTCAAGGATCCCGTACCTGCCAATACCATAAACCTCTGAGCTGTTTCCGGTGTCTTCAGGCCACTGAAAATGATCAAAACCAAGTTCCGCTTCAAATACCTGGGCACCTGTTGTTTCAGTATCCATTGTTGCCACAGTTCTTCGCCAGTCAGCTCTTGCAGATGTAACCAAAACCAGACCTAGACTCAACACACCAATACAAACCAGTAACTTCTTCATGCTCTCCTCCTCTTTTAAGTGATAATAAATAGTAAAAATAATTCTATTTTAATGAACATACATATAGCAAGAAGAAATTATAAAAACAAAAAAAGGAGCCGCGAACCCTTATGGGCCGCGGCTCCCTGTATAAGCCGTCGGAAAATCAGTCTAAACCGAAATTAGAACATGTAAGATATTTTACCGTCTACAATCCAGTCAGCTGAATCGTCTGTAAGGCCCCAGGATACATCGCCTGTTACCTGCCAGTTTTCACCGAAGATACACTGTCCACCGACAGTAACATATACTTCATTGTCAAGGCCTTCATACTCTTTTGTATTTCCGTCAAGAGCTACATTCAAGTTAGCTACATCATTTACCATCCAGGCTGCTTCTACGCCCCAGATAAGAATGTTTTTACGATCGATATCCATGCCACCAGCTTTAAGGTCGCCAAGAAATCCACCGCCAATGTTACCAACTACGAGGAACTGATTGAAAGTCTTTGCAGCAGCAGCAACAACATATACACTTGCATTGCCAGCGCCAAGACCTTTGTCATCATCGCCTGTAGGACATTCTACTGCTACTGCTACAGAAAGATCTACCGGGTAGTCAATCTCATTTAACAGCATCAGTTTTGTACCAACATAAAGATCACCAATACCATCTTCATCACTGCCAACTTCCGGGCTGATCCAATTAAAAGGAACCCAAAGAATTACATCCCAGTTTTCGAGGATACCAAAACTACCCTGTCCATACACTGTTGTAACTTTCGCTGAGTCATCAGCTGTTTGCAAATAGCTCACGCCCAAATCAGCCTGAAGTCTGTACTGTCCAACAGTTTCGGTATCAACTACTTTTACCGTTCTCTGCCAGTCAGCTCTTGCAGATGTAACCAAAACCAAGCCTAGACTCAACACACCGATACCAACCAGTAACTTCTTCATACACTCCTCCTCTGTTAAGTGATAAATAAACCCATGGACCAATTTTACTTTATAGAAAGGAACGTACGCAATAAGATTTTTTTTAAAAAAAAGGAGCCGCGAACCCTTATGGGCCGCGGCTCCCTGTATAAGCCGTCGGAAAATCAGTCTAAACCGAAATTAGAACATGTAAGAAATTTTTCCGTCTACAATCCAGTCAGCTGAATCATCTGAAAGGCCCCAGGATACATCACCTGTTACCTGCCAGTTTTCCATGAAGATACACTGTCCACCGACAGTTACATAAATTTCGCCATCCATTCCTTCGAGCTCTTTTGTTGCGCCTTCAAGAGCCAAATTCAGGTTTGCTACATCATTTACCATCCAAGCAACTTCTACGCCATACATGAAAATATTCTTGCGGTCGATATCTATGCTACCAACTTTATAGTCGCCAAGAAATCCACCACCGATGTTACCAACTACGAGGAACTGATCAAAAGTCTTTGCAGCAGCAGCAACAACATATACACTTGCATTGCCAGCGCCAAGACCTTTGTCATCATCGCCTGTAGGACATTCAACAAATACTGCTGCAGAAAGATCAACCGGATAGTCAATCTCGTTTAACAGCATAAGTTTTGTACCGACCCAAAGATCACCAATACCATCTTCGTCAGTACCAACTTCCGGGCTAACCCAGTTAAAAGGAACCCAAAGTGTTACATCCCAATTCTCAAGAATACCAAAACGACCCTGAGCATACACTGTTGTAACTTTCGCTGCGTCATCATTTGCTTGCAAATAACTCAAGCCCAAGTCAGCCTGAAGTCTGTACTGTCCAGCAGTTTCGGTATCAACTACTGCTACCGTTCTCTGCCAGTCAGCGCTAGCTGTTGCAACAAGTACTAAACCCATTACTACAACACTTACTGAAGTTAATAATTTTTTCATAACCCCTCTCTCCTTCTACTTTAATATTATTAAGGTTACACGCGTAACCCGACGGCCAAAATAAATACACAAGTTTTGCGAACTCTACTACATCTCTGGTTATTTTTCAAGCAAAAAAGCAAAAACATTGCATTTAATACATTTTTCTTGTTTTTTGCATTGTTTATATACAGCAATTCTGGATAAAATACTGACTTATTATATTTTTGCAAGGGAAAAAAGCTTTATGCGCAAAATTTTTATATTTCTTTTAATATTCAGCTTTTTCTGTACAGCACAAGCTGATTCAAAAAAGACAATTTTGCTTATCAAGGGACAACGTTCTGATACTACCGGATTAATCGAAAACATTGCGCATGCCATTGAGAAACAGGTAAGTTCTAAATATCTTGTAAAAGTAGCGAATGGATCCCCATCTAAAAAACCTGCTTTTATTGTTAATCTCGATATGGAAACGTCCATTGTTGATTATGGTCCAATAAAGCAACTTCGTGTAACTTATGAATATCAAGTTAAAAACGCTTTTTTTAATCTGGTTCTCATAAGAAAAAGCGGAATTCGCAAATTCGCTGCTCAGAGCAATGAAGAGGTTATGGAAAAAGGGGCAAGTTTCTTTGCACAAAAGATTCTCAGACAAATGAATAAAAAAATATAATTTCCATTGCAAAATACGGATTAAAAAATAATTTATTTTTCTCTTGTCAACAGGGTTTTATCAGCAGTACTATTCTTATTATTAAATGTGAGGGAGTCCCAATGTTTGCTAACCTTTGTTATACTGATCTAATACATACTTCTCTTTTCGTGATGGTCTCCGTAATCAGCTACTGCCTCCTCATTTGTCATACCAAAACCGGGAAAGAGTAAGTTAATAGCCTATTTTGACTTTAAGTTTTTTCTAACAGGAGTTCTGTATCGTTTCATAATTGCTTATCAGCATAATATAATTTATTAACTTAAATCCCATAGCAGAAAGTAATTTGACGTTATCTGCATACTGTTTTATTATGTTTGTATTAAATTGTTTTTAATATAAGCTCTGTTTCCCAATTCATTTTCCCTGAACAAAAGGAGAGGAACAAATGGAAGAAAATGCTCTTGCAGTATTTATTGATTTCGACAATCTCGCTATAGGTCTTGATAATAATGACCGTCAGAAAGCCAAGGGTCGCTTTGATATAAAAAAGGTCCTGGAACGTCTTGTTGAAAAAGGCAAAATTATAGTAAAAAAAGCTTATTCAGACTGGTCAAGGTTCAGAGAATACAAATCTGATTTTCATGAATGCGCTATTGAACTTATAGAAGTACCCAAAAGGGCCATGACTGGAAAAAATTCTGCTGACATACGCTTATGCGTTGATGCCATGGACCTGGCTTACTCAAAACAGCATATAAACACATTTGTTATAATGTCAGGTGACAGTGATTTTTCCCCTCTTGTTTCAAAACTTAAGGAAAATGGAAAACATGTTATCGGGTTAGGGATGCGTGACTCGACATCACATCTTCTTAGAGATAATTGTGACGAATATATTTATTATGAAGATCTGGAAACTCCTATTGGTTTACCTCCAAAAATCCCTGAAAAGCTTTCTGTCAAAAAGAAGGAAGGTTTCCAAATTCTTCTTGATTCTCTTGAAGCTCTCGTAAGAGAAAACAAAGAAATTTTATGGTCATCAATGATTAAACAAACAATAAAACGGAAAAAACCGTCATTCAATGAATCCTATTATGGTTACAGAACATTTGGCGAATTGCTTGAAGATGCGCAAAAAAGCGGACTGATAAAACTCACACGAGAAGAGAAAAGCGGAGGTACATACATTGTAAGCAGTTTTGGTAATGCTAAATAAGAGCTATTAAGAATACAAACTATCAGATATGTTCTTATAACTTTTTTTAACGTATTATTTATTATCTGAACAACAAATCAAATAGCTTCAGATTCAATTCAGCATGTTAATCAAAATACCGTTCTTGTGACACATTTAATTGAAGATAATACTACTCATCTCAAAACAAAAACATCGCCAATCTAATAGAGTCATTGTTTCAACCTGTTCAGTATTTATCGAATGGAATACTATTCTGAGTTCTCTTCTGAAAATATTTTGAGCCAGCGCTGCATATCCTTCTCTTCAATAGTAACAGGCTTTTCATTTTTATAATTAGAAGAAACTGTTTTTCTTCGTATCAGGCGCCAAAACTCCTGAGGTGACTGGAACTTAACACCCATTCCTCTTAATCTTATAATAATTGTGTGGAAGTCGGCTGTTACAACAATGATTTCTCCAGGTTTTGAAGCCCGTTTAGCCATTGAAACAATAACATCATCGGCTTTTTTTCCAGGAGGAGAATATATTGCTCTTACACCTTGAATCCTGTGAGGATATACAATTGATTCATCTTGAGAACCATCAAAAACCACTGCAACAGATAAGTTCTTTCCCTGACTATAACCAGAAACATATTGAAGAAGAGAGTTTCTTGCATTCTCCAGATTAACATCAAGGATTTTACGCAATTCCGGAATTTTATAAATCAAGTTATAACCGTCTACAATAAAAGAAGGCATTAATTCAACCCATTTTACTTTTACTTTGGTTCAAATTTTATAAAATCAAAAACCATTCTTAGAATTAGAATTCAGGATCTATGTAAACATCTTTGCCTGTTTCTATAGCAGTTCTAGCAATCTCGTAAGCCTCCCTATACCTGCCTGCAACTATTTCCCAACTTACAACTTCCATTAAATATCGATAAAGTTTATGACCAAGATTCCAACGAAGAGATTCATCTATCGATAGCCGTAAAACCTGTTTTTTAAGCATTTCTTTATTTGTAAAAAGCAATCCTCCCTCACTTTCAAGAGTCTGAGCTGTTAATCCTTCCATAGGTGCTGTTGTAATAAATGGTTTATTAAGTGCAATTATACGCGCCAGTGTTCCGGACTGCGTTTCATCAAGACTCGGAAGAACAATATAGTCACAAATTGCCATTCCCTTATAATACGGAGCACCACGCGGAATAAACTCAAAAAAATGAGCAATTCCTTTTTTTTCAAGAAGCTTTACCTGCGACCTGTAACTGCGATAATCCCATTTATGTGCTGGATCACGCATGGCGCCAGCAGCAAGCAGAATCCAGTCCTGACCTGTCTGCTCAAGAATCTCGTCGTGAATATCTTTCCATATTCCTGTAAGAATATCCCATCGTTTATTTGATTGGATCCATCCTACAAGTCCAGCTACTCTTCTTCCCTTTAATACATCAAGCCCCAGTTCATTCTTTAACCCTTCTACCTGGTCGATTGCATATCGGCGATCCGGCCTGGCGCCGTGAGGTATAACCATAATATTCGAAGGTATTTTCCAATTCCTGCAAGAAAAGGTCCAGCCAAGACGCCATTTCTGATAGTGACATTTAAACAGCAGGATTGTTGACAGGTCTGAAAGTTTTCTAAGAAATTCTTCTTCAAATTCTTTTAACCTGCCATGGACAGTATGCAGTTCTATGACGGTAGGAACTTTTCCTTTCAGTTGTTCAAGCATTTTAAGAAATCTCTCATTACCATCACCTCGTCCTTTGCTATCTAAATAATTATATAAAACGTATTCATGCTGAATATGCAGAACTTCAGGAGATAGTTCGAACACTTTCTCAACAACCTTTTTATGCCATTCCGATGAATTCATATCAATAATTGGCAACACATTCTTTCCCTTACCATCTGTATGTGAAATAATAAAATGCGGTCTTTCAGGAATTTTCTTTTTCAAAAACTCCATTGCTTCTTCTGCAAATGTAGCAATACCACATTTTCTAGGAGGCCAGCTTGAAAGCATGACAATGGGTTTCATATTCATATAAACTCCTTTTAATTTATTGGAATCCGCCAGGGTTTATAAAATAATTCAACAAACTTATGCCCATAAATTTCTATATTTGATAAAACCGCTTTTATTAAAATTTTCTATGAAGGATCATTCATGATATTATACAACAATCAAACAATCAAAAATACAGCTTTGACAGAATATAAATAAATGACAATAAAAGCCAAATAAAAAAGAGGAGCCAAACCCGAATTAGGGGGAAATCCGAATTCAACTCCTCCAAAACTACATCATTTTTATTAGAATATTCTATCTTAGCCAGGAAGCAGGATAAAATACAGCCTAATTTGCTATAGAATAGCTTCATTTAATGTACAACAAAATGCAAAATTTTTCAAGATTATTTTTTTGTTACTAAATCATAAGTTTACCTTGTTATTTGCATGTTAATGTAAGTATTATTTACACTGTGCACATTCTTTAAATCACATATTTATCAAAAATATATATAAGGATTACTCATGTCAGAAAACGAAATTGTTGTAGGCCTTGATGTCGGTACAACCAAAGTATGTGCAATTGTTGCCGAACGGACTGATGAAGGACAAATCCGAATAATAGGTATGGCAAAAGGCCCTTCCGAAGGTCTTAGAAAAGGATGCGTTATCAATATTGAAAGCACCATCGAATCAATCGGAAAAGTAATTGATGAAGCTGAAAGCATGGCAGGAATAGAGATCAATTCTGTTTTTGCAGGCATTGCCGGTGGTCACATTAAAAGCATTAACAGCAGAGGTGTTACACCCGTTAATCCTGAAGGATCAGAAATCGATGAAGAAGATATTAACAGGGCGATAAATGCTGCCAAAGCTATTTCGATTCCTCTTGACAGAGAGATTATTCACTCGATCCCTCAGGAATTCATTGTTGACGGCCAAAGCGGAATAAAAGATCCAAGAGGTATGGTTGGCGTTCGACTTGAAGCACAGGTACATCTTGTAAGCGGAGCAATTACTTCTGCTCAAAACCTGATCAAGTGCATTCATCGTACAGGTCTTGAAGTTGAAGATATTGTTCTTGAACCTTTAGCATCGGCAATTGCAATTCTTACTGAAGAAGAAAAACAGTCAGGTGTTATTTTAATAGATATTGGCGGAGGAACCACAGATTTTCTCTTATTTGTCAACGGCTCAATCCGACATTCAGATATTCTGGCTATTGGAGGAGATCACGTAACAAATGATATTGCTATAGGAATGAAAATTCCTTCAATAAAGGCTGAAGAAATCAAGAAAAAATTCGGATGCGCTTTATCAGACATGGTAAAGAAAGATGAAGAATTTGTGCTTCCTGGAATAGTAGGACGCTCTGCACAAAGCCTTCCAAGAATAGAACTGTGCAATATAATTGAATTGCGCATGGAAGAAATTCTAACACTTGTAAAAAGCGAAATTGAACATACAGGCAATTGCCACCTTGTAGGCTCCGGAATTGTGCTTACAGGTGGAGCTTCGCTTCTTTCCGGAACAATTGAAATGGCGCAAAAAATATTTAATATCCCTGTAAAGCTTGGAAAACCGCGAAATATTTCCGGGCTCGTTGAAGTTCTTGATTCACCGATATATTCTACTGGCGTCGGATTAACTCAATACGGTTTCCGTTACAGGGACGAAGGAGGCGTGAAACGCTTAGGAGGACGAAACCTGTTTGCAAAAATTATGAAAAGAATGAGAGAGTGGTTTTGGGAATATTTTTAGAAAGGGTGGATATAATTGCAGAACATGCTTTTCTTAAATGAAAAAAATGAAGGCTCACCAAAAATCAAGGTTATCGGGATTGGTGGCGGTGGCGGCAATGCTGTGGGACGCATGTTCTGTCAAGGCTTTGATGATATAGAATTTGCCTTGATAAACACCGATCACCAGGCATTAATGAACTCTTCAGTTAAAGAAAAGATTCAGATAGGACAGTCTATAACAAAGGGACAAGGATCAGGCGGAAATGTTGAAATTGGGCAACAATCCGCAGAAGCTGATGAAGATATGATCCATGATATTTTGGAAGGAGTGGATATACTTTTTATTACAGCCTGCTTTGGAGGAGGAACAGGCACTGGTGCATCTCCAGTTGTAGCAAAAATTGCCCGTGAAATGAATATATTGACCTTTGCAATTATTACAAAACCTTTTCTATTTGAAGGAACCAAACGTGAGCAAGCAGCTCGCCAGGGGCTTAAACTACTGCATGAAGAAGTAGAAGCAATAGTTCCTCTTCCTAATGACAATCTAATTGAACATGCCGATGAAAACACTTCAATAATGGATGCATTCTGTATAGTTGATGATTTCCTTGCCAGTTCTGTTAGAACTGTTCACAGACTAATTACAAAACCAGGACTTATTAACCTGGATTTTGCTGATGTTCGTGCTGTGATGAAAGAAAAGGGCAGTGCATGTATTGGACACGGTGCAGCTGAAGGAAAAGCAAAAACATTAAGAGCTTTTGAAATGGCACTTAATAGTCCCTTGCTAGACAAACACGGTGTTGAGGGTGCGCGTGGAATTCTGATTAGTATTATGGGCGGCAAAGATTTGACTTTAAGAGAAATACATTCTTCTATAACGAAGATTAAGCAATCTGCTGATAAGGATGCAAATATAATTTTCGGGGCAACAATAGATGATACATATGATGACCGTGTTGAAGTGACATTGATTGCAACCGGTATAACACCGGAAGATAATTCAAACAAATTTATTTCAGAAATCCAATCTTCAAAGATAAATGCACAGAAAAATACTCAAGTCCAATCTCAAATTGATTTTTCCCATCCTGAAAGAGGACATTTTGATGAAATTGAACCAACATTTCATGAAGGAGAAGATTTGGATATCCCTACCTATCTGAGGAAAAAACCAAGATAAACCTAGGATCAGGATAAAGAAGAAAGAAGGGGGAAAAGGTGCAAGTTATAGTTAAACCTAGAATTTGCAATAGTGGAATGGAATTTCTCAATACCTATTTGAAATAGGTATTGAGATTATTTATCCTCTGTTCTAACGGGAACTGCGTTAAACCGTAAATCAATAACGGATGGCCTTTTGCCCTTTTCTTTGAGATCTTCAAGGATTGCCAAAAGTTTTCCGAATCTTTCCTCATAATGTTCAGATCCCATATGAATTTCATCACCCTCTTTTAGAAAAATAACAACATCCTTTAAAGAACTTAAATCCAACCTTTCTATATCCATAAACGCATGAACCTTAGTCCTTCTATATAACTCAGATACTTCAAGCGCTCTATGAAGAGCAGGTCTTGACAATAGAGACCCTATTCTTGTGAACTTAACCTTCAGGCCGGTAACAGGAATATATGGACTTCTGTCATCTCCATATCCAGTAACCACACCAAATTCATCAATATTCATCCATACATCTTTTTTATCTTCTACCGGCACACTTATGATTGGGTCACGTTCGAATATTTTGATTTCAATTGTATCTGGAAGCTTCCTTCTAACAATTGCGTTCTTAACAAGGGCTGCCTCTCTAATTCTACTAAGAATATTTTTCAGATTGACCTTGAAAATATTTTCACCAATATTTATTCCTGAAAGTTCGACAATCCTATCTGATGCAAGACTTCGATTATTTGTAACTTTAATTTCTTTAACTGCAAAATGATCATCTTTCAGAATAACAAAAAATCCTGAGTATAAAAATATTGCCATTAACACTGCTATTAACAAAACAAACACAAATGTCTTTGCGCTTCTCAGCCAAATCTTGTCAGATTTTTCTCTATGACGACGCCTTGAAACAACCTTTACTCTATTACGAATTAAAGGTTTTTTCCTGCCAAACTGCACTTTGCGTTTTTTTGCTCTCATCTATTAAAAGACCTTTTTCACATAGGATTATTACTTTGTTTACGATTATGGCATAGGTCCAATATCCTTAAGCAAAGCGCCGCAAAATCAATTCCGGCAGCACAAGCTGCTTTCGGAAGAAGGCTTGTTTGTGTAAAGCCAGGTATTGTATTTACTTCAAGTACATATGGCCTTCCGTTTTCACCAATAATAATATCAACGCGTGAAAAATCTCTGCACCCAAGTGCATTATGTGATACCAAACCCAACCTTTGGACTCTTTCTTTAATTTGTTCTTCAAGAGGAGCAGGAACCAAATACTGTGTGGAATGATCGTGGTATTTTGCTGTAAAATCGTAAAATACTCTGTCCGTTTCAATCTGAACAACAGGTAATGGCTTATTTCCCAGGATACTAACAGTCACTTCCTTACCAGGAATAAACTGTTCAACAATCACTTCATCCCCCATACTAAAAGCTTTTTCAAGTGCTTCTGAAAAAGAGTCTTTGTCATGTACAATTGATAATCCTATACTTGAACCCTCAAGTGCCGGTTTTACGACAGAAGGTAAAAAAATATCTTCAAAGCAATATGGCTTATTCTTCTTAATCAAATGCCATGACGGTGTTGAAATTCCTTCTCTTTCAAAAATCTTTTTAGCAGTAACCTTGTTCATTGCAGATTGGCTTGCTTCAGGACCTGAACCCGTATAAGGAATTTGGTGGCTTTCGAGAAATTTCTGTATTTCACCATCTTCTCCAAATCTTCCGTGAAGTGCAATAAAAGCTACATCAATGTTTGAATTCAAAATTCCGGATTCAATAGAACACTTTTCTCCGATTTCAACAACTTCAATGCCTTTTTCACGTAAAGCATCTGCAATTGCTTTCCCTGAACGAATAGAAACATCTCTTTCTCTTGACTTGCCACCCAAAATAACTCCAACTTTTTTAAAAGGATCTTTTCTCATTTTTCTAAAGCCCCATCAATCCCTTCCAATGATAAGTACTTCCGGTTCAAGTTTAACCTTCAGCTTATTCCAAACACCTTCCTGAACTTTTTCCATTAACTTTATAATATCAGATGCTTTAGCATCACCTCTGTTTATTATGAAATTTGAATGACGTTCTGAGACTTTAGCACCACCATATTCTATCCCCTTCATTCCAGCAAGCTCAATTAGCGACCCGGCTGAAAGTCCCTCAGAATTTTTAAAAATACATCCCGCACTTAAACCTCCTGGTTGGCTTTTTCTTCTTTTCAATCTACAGATAGAAATTGTCTGAGAAATATTTCCAGTGTCAGAATGCGCACAAGCAAACTCAGCTTCTATAATAATCTTGTCAACAAGTCCCTGAGCACTTCTATAGTCAAAACTAATTGCTTTCTGATCCAGAACCTCCAATTCTCCTTTAGAATTAACGCACTTAACCGTTAAGAGAGTTTCATCTATTGTCTTTCCATTTGCTCCAGCGTTCATTCTAATACACCCACCAACGGTTCCTGGAATTCCTGAAAGCAACTCCAGTCCGGATAATCCTCTATCTCGCATATTATCAATAAGCTTCCATAAAAAAAGCCCACCACCAACCCGAACAATATTACCTGAAACATGCATTTTACAAAATACAGGATCCGAAAGCAGTATTACCATACCTTCAATGCCTCCATCTTTGATAATAAGATTGGACCCACAACCTATTATATACCATGGCAATTTTTCCTGACCTGCCAATTGAACCAGTTTGCAAACATCCTCAAAACCAGCAGGCACTGCAACAATTTGAGCAAATCCGCCAACATGCATTGTGGTATAGAGTTTCATTGAAATATTTTCAAATATTTTCCCTGAACAGTGTTCTTTTGCTATATCAGCAAGCATCCTTTTTTTCATACTATTTTCCAAACCCCTCATTGCTTATTATCTCTTTCGCGGTCTTATTGAGGTCACCAGCACCCATAAATAATGCGATGTCCCCATTCCGACCTACTTGCTTCAACCAGTTATCTATTTGATTATGTTCAATACACACTGCTCTATCTTTTCCATTCTTTAATAGATTATTTTTTATGTTTTCAGATGTTACTCCCTGAATAGGAGACTCGCCAGATGAGTAAACAGGTAACAGTGCGATTTCATCTGCTAATGCTAATGAACTTGCAAATCTCTCCTGAAAAACAGCAGTACGAGTATATCTATGCGGTTGAAAAACTGCCAAGACTTTCCCACCAAGTTGACGAGCAGCCTCTATTGATGCAACTATTTCAGTGGGATGATGCGCATAATCATCAACCAAAAGAATTCCATTTACCTGTCCTAAAATCTGGAATCTCCTTTTAACAGTCTCAAATGTTGCTAATGAATTACAGACAATTTCTAAATCAATCCCTAAATCCAAACATACTGCAGCAGCCATCAGCGCGTTTCTAATATTGTGAATTCCAGGAACTTGTAAGCTGATTTTAGAAACAAATTTTCCATTTTTTATTAATGAAAATTGACTGCCCATTCCTTCAAGATATATTTCCTTTGCCATCCAATCTGATATATTGTCCAATCCACAGGAAATCCATTTACATCCGGTTTTCATTATGACCTTCTGCATGTTTTCATCATCTCCATTGCAATAAAACCCGGCTTTATCAACCGTCTGATTAGCTAATGTTGAAAACCCATCTATCAATCCATTAATATCTCCGTAAAAATCAAGATGTTCTTCCTCCAAATTTGTAATAAGCAGGCAGTTTGGTTTGAAATATTTCATCGAACCGTCACTTTCATCAATCTCTAAAAGAGCCCATTTACCAGAACCATAACATCCGTTCCCTGAAAGAAAAGAAGCCTCCCCGCCAAGTGCAATAAATGGATCAAACGAAGCCTGCACAAAGATACAACCTATCATGGCACATGTTGTAGTTTTTCCGTGGGTACCGGCAACAGCTAGAATATTTTTTCCTTCAGCCTGGTTAGCCAGCGCTTGTGCCCTGGAAATAATATTTACCCCCCTTCTCCGAGCTTCCTGAAGCTCTTCATTATCAGGCCTAATAGCTGACGATACAATTATCAGATCCGCTCCTGAAATATTATGAGAAGAATGTCCTTTATAAAAAGTAATTCCTTTAGCTTTTAAAACATCTATCTTTTTTGAGTCTGACATATCAGATCCGGTAACACGAATGCCCATATTTATATAGATTTCGGCCAAAGCACTCATACCGCTACCGCCGACACCCACCATATGAACCTGCTGAGGCTTTTTCCCTATCATATTTATTTCCTATAATTCTTGATTATTTGATCTTTTATTATATTTACAACATTCATCGCTGCGTCAGGTCTGGCAATAGACTTCATTGCCATTTTCATAGATTTGCGCAAATCTTCATTTTCAATCAATTGTTTGATGTGAAAAAGTACTGTTGCCTTGTTCAATCTTTCTTCTTCAATAATAACAGCAGCACCTTTTTCTTCGAAAAATCTGGCATTTTCCAGCTGATGTGATTCAGTAGCATAGGGAAAAGGCACCAGTATTGCCGGTAACGATGCACAAGTCAATTCTGAAAGAGTTGAAGCACCTGCACGTCCCAAATATATTTGAGAGGCCGCCATTGCTGTAGGAACATCATCTAAATACAAAATTCTCTTATAATTATTTATATTCAATTCTTCTCCTTGAGTAATATCATTGCCTGATACGTGTATTATTTGAAACTTATCATTAAGGCTTTTAGCATCACTAAAAGTATCTAAACATACCTGATTAATTTTTTTTGCTCCTTGACTTCCTCCAAGAATAAGCACGATTGGCAAAGAATCTTTCAAACAATATTTTCTATAGAAATCTCTTACTTCTTCACCTTGAGGCTGTTTACGTACAGGAACACCAGTTATAAATGTTTTTTTACATGAGAACATTCTTTTGGCAGGCTCAAAGCCAACAGTAACTGCCCTGGCAAAAAAGCTAATATACTTATTGGCAATTCCAGGCACAATATTAGATTCATGAATTATTGCCGCTATTCCCATACTCCTGGCAGCAAGCGAAGGCCCCGCAGAGATATAACTCCCAAATCCAAGAACTACATCAGGACGAATTTTTTTAAATAACCTGCGTGCTTCTTTGAATGATGCAAATATTTCAAAAAGGCTTATTAAAACACGTCGCCATTTTGTACCACTTCTGGATCTTCCTGGCAATTCATAATACTTAAAACCTTTTTTCTTCAAAATATCCTTTTCATAACCCGATTTTGTTACAAAAAAAACCACATCATTATCAGGACTATCCTTCTCCCATGCCTCGGCTACAGAGCAAGCCGGATACAAGTGCCCACCGGTTTTTCCACTTATTAGCACAAGTTTCATGTTCGCAAAATCCGTCTGGGTGTTTGTTCAACAGTTTTGTTTTTAAATAATACTTCCCTTTTCTTCTTCTTAGGTTTTGCTCCGCTTATATTCATCAAAAGCCCAACTCCAGATAAACTGAAAACCAAATTAGAGCCTCCAAAACTAATAAACGGCAAAGGAGTTCCTTTTGTAGGCAGACATCCCGTAGCAACTGCAATATTTATTATGACCTGTCCGGCAAAAAGACAAACAATACCCATTCCCAGCAAATGATAAAAAAAATCAGGAGTTTTCAAGGCAATCCTAAAGCCAAGAATTATAAATATAACAAAAAGAAGAACAATAGCTCCTGTACCAATTAGGCCTACTTCTTCTCCTATTATACTGAATATAAAGTCAGTATGAGCTTCAGGCAAATAAAAATACTTCTGTCTTGACGCACCAAGCCCTGTTCCTGTTAAACCACCTGAACCAAGTGCAATAAACGATTGAATTATCTGAAATCCTGTACCACTCGGATCTTTCCATGGATCCAGAAATGCCATAATTCTTCTTCGGCGGTACGCTGATCGAAAAACAAAAAAATACAGAACAGGAAATGATGCCAAAAAGAAAGGGACTAAATGCAATATTTTTGCACCAGCAATAAAAAGAAGTACAACACTAATCAGAGCAATTATTACAGAGTTCCCCAAATCGGGTTGAAGAATAACAAGAATAGACACACTACCAACTGTAACAAGAGTTAAAACTAATCCCTGCCAAAATTTTTTTATCTGAGAATGTTTTCTATTTAATCTGTCAGCAAGATAAAGGATTACCGCATATTTAGCCATTTCAGATGGCTGAAATCCAAGCGAACCGATTCGCAGCCATCTTCTGGCCCCACCAACTTCTCGTCCGATTTGTGGTATCAGCACTAAAACAAGAAGAACTACTGTAAACAAAAAGAAGGGTCTAGCCATTATCCTAAAAAAATCCAACTTGATAACCGAACACAAAAAAAATGCAATCATACCAATAATAACCCAAAGGATCTGACGCTTTAGAAAATATGCTGAATCAAGATAATTTCGTTCAGCCAAAACGGCACTGGTACTGTAAATCATCACCAATCCGAATCCGACAAGTATCATTGTTATTATAAATAGCAGTGTTCTAGTTTTTTCCATAGAAAGGACCTAAATGGTTGTTGCCAGTTAATATGTGAAAATAAATCCGTTTCCTCATGTCAGTTATTACTTGAATCAATAATTTGATTAACCGCATTTTTAAAATGTTTACCACGTTCCTCATAATTTTTGAACATATCAAAACTTGCACAGGAGGGCGAGAGCAAAACGACATCCCCTTCACATGCTTTATTAAACGACTTTATTACTGCTTCCTTCATGTCATCAGCCTCCTCCAGGGAACAGCAACCTTGCAAAGCATTTTTCAATCCATCTTTTGATTCTCCAAGTAAAACTAAATGACGAACCTTTTTACTTACAATAGATCTTAATCTGCGAAATTCACCCTTCTTGCTTCTACCTCCAGCAATAAGAATTACGGGAGCAGACATCGCTTCTAAAGCTTTAATTGCAGAATCCACATTCGTCGCCTTCGAATCATTAATGAAAGTTACTCCTTTAATTCCTCCACATCGTTCAAGTCTATGTTCAACACCTGAAAAACAGCTAATACTCTTATATATATCCTTACGATCCATACCACAAATTAAAGCCGCAGCAGTAGCAGCCAGAACATTTTCAAGGTTATGTTTACCTAATAATTGAATATTTTCAATTGGTCCAACTACACGTCTTTTATTAAACAAAGTGCTAACAATAAAACCATCTTCTACAAAAACACCTCTCTCTTCACTTCCGTCAGATCTTATATATACGATTTGTGAATTTCCGTGTTTTACAAACTTTTTGTAAAGGATTTCATCCCGCCTGTTAATTATTGCCCATTCAGCTTTGGTCTGGTTCTCAAATATACGGAATTTTGTCTGTACGTAATCATCTATAGTTTCATAACGATCAAGATGATCCGGTGTTATATTTAGAAGTACAGCTACATACGGCCTGAATTGATCAATTCTTTCCAGCTGAAAAGAACTAACCTCAATAATTAAAACCTCTTCTTCATTCACCTCCAATGCAACAGAAGAAACTGGAGTTCCAACGTTTCCAAGAAGGCGGGAGGGTGTGTTCCCATCCTGAAATATCCTATGAAGAAGATGAACCGTCGTGGTTTTACCGTTTGTGCCAGTAACCGCAACTTTAGGAGATTTAATTACAGAACAAGCCATTTCTAATTCGCTATACACCGGTATTTTTTTATTATTAAGCCACGCTAAGGGCGGTGAATCTTGCGGAACTCCGGGACTTACTATAGCAAAATCTGCAGTTTCACAAATAAGTCTTGTATGCTTTCCTGTTTCCAAAGATATATTCAGATGTTTGAGCTTATCGGCTCTTGATTTTATATCAATCCCATCTGAGCTCTCCGTAACAAAAACCTTAGCACCTAAGAAATTCAATAAACAGGCTGCGCTAAATCCACTCTTACCTAATCCTATTACAAGTACTTTACTGCCTTTAATCCCATCCAATATCATTTCTCTATTCCCGTTTTTGTCTTCTATCTTAATTTTAGAACACTTAAACTTATCAATGCAAAAATAATCGCTAAAATCCAGAATCGAACAGTAATTTTATTCTCAGGAATTCCTTTTAGCTCATAATGATGATGAAGAGGAGCCATTGCAAAAATTCTTTTCTTTTTCCATTTAAAATATCCCACCTGAAGAATCACACTTACAGCCTCTACAACAAAGATACCGCCAACAAAAATGAGCATAAGCTCCTTTTTTATCAACAAGGCAACTACACCTATTGCGCCGCCAATAGCTAATGATCCGGTATCTCCCATAATAACTTGAGCAGGATGTGCATTAAACCATAAAAAACCCAGGCCAGCCCCTGCAAGTGCGGCACAAAAAACGGCAAGCTCTCCAGCCATTGGAAGATAAAGAATGTGAAGATACTCTGCGAACCTTGCATGACCAGTCAAATAACTCATTATCATATAGACAAATGAAGCAACGATTGTACAACCAATAGCTAAGCCGTCAAGACCATCAGTTAAATTGACGGCGTTTGACGTACCTACAATTACAAGGATCACAAATATAAGATAAAAAAATCCAAGGTGAATAACTGCTTTTTTGAAAAATGGAACACTCAAGTATGAAGCCATACCCTGCATTGCAGGATCAAAATAGAGCCAAACTCCTATTAATAAAGCTAACAGGACTTGACCAATAATTTTCTGAGACGGAGTTATACCCTTTGCACTTTTACCTCTAACCTTTGCTAAATCATCCATAAACCCTATAAAGCCCAACCACAAAAACGAAATACAGGCGGCCTGCACAAACCTATTAGCTAAATTTCCCCACAAAAGCATTGATACACAAACAGCTGCAATAATTATAATGCCTCCCATTGTAGGAACTTCTTTTTTTGATATTCTAAAGTGTGAAAGAGAGTCATATCCTTCCCGATCAAACTCTTGACCAGCCTTTATACTTTTAAGCCATCGAATAATAAACGGTCCTACAATAATACAAAAAAACATGCTTGTTGCAGCAGCTGCAGCAGAACGAAATGTAATATAGCGAAATACATTAAACCCGAAAAAAAATTCTTTTAGCGGGATAAACAACTTATATAACATTACTCAAATCCTTTCTCTTCTCTTTAATAATCCCCCGTTGAATAAGAGGAATTAACTTTTCCATAGCTGTTTTTCTGGAACCCTTTAAAAGAATTCCATCACCGGGCTCAATTGTTTCATTAATTAATGAAGCAGCATCTTTTCTATTTTCACAGGCCCACGCCTTACATGAATTTGAACCAATTTTTAAAAACCCATTAACTACATATTCTGAAAAATCTCCAACAGCAATAAGAATATCCATACCCTGTTCTGCTGCTTCACAACCAAGTTCAGTATGTGCATCCGCAGCCCCCACCCCCAATTCCATCATAGACCCGCAAACAAAATACTTTTTTCCATCAATCTTCATATTATTGAATGCATCCAATGCAGTACGCATGGATTCCGGATTAGCATTATATGCATCATCAATTATATGTATTCCTTCATAAGAGAAACATTGCCATCGGCTTGAAGGTCTTATGAGACTTTTTGATCTGTTGATAATATTCTCCAAGCTTTCTCCAGCAGCAAAAGCAGCCGCAGCCGCAGCTAAAAAATTGTAAACATTAAATTTCCCAGAACCATTTATTTTTATTGTTCCTTTATCTTTCCCGTCAACCGAAAGCAAAAAAACAACTTTTTCATTTTCCTGACATATTTTACTAGCTGAGAAAAATGACGGTCTATCAATTCCAAAAGTAATCACTGACCCGGCAGTCTGAGCCTTTACAGACATAAAACAGCTGTCATCTGAATTAAGAACAGCAATATTTTTACCTTGTAGAAAACTCAGTAAAGACCCTTTTTCTGCACTAATATTTTCTATTGTTTTAAATCCTTCAAGATGTGAAGGACCAACATTTGTGATTACTGCTATATCCGGTTTTGCAATATTTCCAAGAACGTTCATTTCTCCAATATGATTTACCCCCAGTTCAAATACTGCGCAAATATGCTCTTTACGCAATCCCAAAACAGTCAAAGGAAGACCAATATGATTATTTCTTGTACCCGACGTAGCATGAATAGAAGCTCCATTCCCCATAAGATGTTTTATCCAATCCTTAGTTGTAGTCTTTCCGTTGCTTCCAGTCACTGCAATGACATCTCCTGAAAACGTACTCCGATATCGTTCCGCCAAAATCTGTAATGCATTCAAAGGATCCTGAACTTCAATCAAAGCTTTATCTGAAAGACACTTTCTGAATACACCTTCAATATCAGATTTAACAAAAGATGCCTCCGCTCCTTTTTCAAATGCTTTTGTAATAAAAACATGCCCATCACAATTTTCTCCGGGTAAAGGAATGAATATATCAGCATCATTCAAGGTTCTTGTATCAATTGAAAAACCAGAAACAATCTTTTTCACTGATCCATTAATAAGATTGCCACTTGTAATCAAGCAAATATTTCCTATTTTAAAAAAAGAATCTGTTTTCATTAAACCAGCT
>JAVCCS010000173.1 GCA_030765365.1 Candidatus Theseobacter exili | reverse complement strand
AGATTGAATAAGCTGTGAAGCTGAAAATCGTTCTATCATATCACCATCTTCACCATAACTTAAAAACGCATCATGTTTTTCAGCTGTTCCGCCCCTTTGAGGTTGAAACCAGTGAGTGAAGTGTGTTGCGCCATTTTCAAGAGCCCATTCTTTCATAGAGTGAGCGACATCTGCAGCAATCGTTTCGTCTAATGCTTCGCCGGCATCAATTGTTGCCAGTAGTTTTTTGTAGACGTCCTTATTCAGTTTTCTTCGCATAACCTTTTTGTTAAAGGTTAATTCGCCGTAAATTTCACTTACCTTTACCATTTTAAGGCCTCCTGTTCTTTTCTTTTTTCAGTAGTTTCGCGTAATACAAATATAACCATATATGCCATATGTCAACAAAAAAAGCAAGATATGCATAATAAAAGCACTAAAAGCATATAAAAAACAGAAAATCATGAAAAATGAGAAGGTAAAAGTAAGAAAATACATAAAAAGGATGAGAACATGGTCTATGGCAGTTTTGTCCGAGTCTGCTCTGATTGCTTTTTCAGAAAAGGGTTTCGAAACAGAAAAGATAGATTTTGACATATCGTATTATAGTAGTAAACTTAAGCCTAAGCGGTTGTTATATTGGATATGTTTGATTTTTGTTCTGAATTTTAATTTCTTAAATTAAGGGGAGAAAATTATGAAAAAGGCAATTTTGATTTCTTTGTCAGTAGTAGTTATTTTAGTTGCAGGAGTCATTATTTTTACTTTGTCCAATTTGGACAGCATTGTTAAATCAGTTATTGAGAAGGTAGGGACAAAGGTAGTTGGCACTACCGTTTCCGTTGGTTCTGTTGATATTTCTATGTCGAACGGTCAGGCAACCATTAAAAGGTTAAAGGTATCCAATCCACCTGGTTTTTCCAGAAAACCAATAATTAGTTGCGGTGAAGTTACAGCTCAGATTGAAATTAAAACCGGTGTCATTAACAAAATAATTATTGTCAGTCCTCACTTTCGTTATGAAGAAAAAGGGTCTGAAAATAATTTTCAGGTAATTCAAAATAATATGAAGTCAGGTTCACAATCAGCAAAAAAACGACCTTCAGCTGATATGAAAGAAAAAGAACCCGTTATATATCAGATTGATCTTTTTAATTTAAAAGATGCTGAAGTTGTGTTTGTTTCTGATGAAAGCAAAGAAAAGGAACCTCAAATGGTTCAAATTAGTGATATCACGTTAAAAAACCTAAAAGGTACAGACCAGCAGATTGGAATGCAGATAATGGGACAGCTGGTAAATGAGATAATCACAACAGTAGCAAAAAAATTTATAAAAAAAGAGGTTGATAAGGCAATTAAAAAGAATCTTGGCGATAAGATGGGCGGATTTTTAAAAACTAAGAAGAAATAAGATTATAGCTGGTAAACGGTAGATAATTTGTGAATGCATTTTTTGAAGAGGTGATATATGAAGGTTATTGCGTTTAATGGCAGTGCAAGAAAAGACGGGAATACGGCAATTCTTGTAAGACAGGTTTTTACCGAACTTGAAAAAGAAGGTATTGAAACTGAGCTTGTTCATCTTGCCGGTAAACAAATTTTTGGATGTAAAGCCTGTATGCAGTGTTTTGCAAACAAAAACATGCAGTGTATCATAAAAAAAGATGACGTTAATGAATATGTTCAGAAGATGTCTGAAGCCGATGGGATTATCCTTGCTTCTCCAACCTATTTTACAGATGTTTCCTCGGAAATGAAGGCTCTTATTGATCGGGTTGGTATGGTAATTAGAGCAAATGACAATTTGCTAAAAAGGAAGGTTGGCGCAGCAGTTGTCGCTGTAAGAAGAGCTGGAAGTATTCATGTTTTCGATACTATTAATCACTTCTATACTATCAGTGAGATGATTATTCCCGGTTCATGCTACTGGAATATGGGTATTGGACGAGAAATTGGTGAAGTCAATTCAGATGAAGAAGGTAAAATGACAATGTCTGTTCTCGGGCAGAATATGGCATGGCTTTTAAAGAAAATCAATCAGTAAAACGGGACTATGTGCATTTGTTTATTTGTTAATTGCTTTAGGTATTACTTCGATTTCTGCAGCAAGAAATGACTGATCACTAACTGGCCGTTTGGGTCCCTTAATTTTAATATTATACCGTTTTCGCGTTCTTTTATTATAGAGGCCCATATAAAGGTAATAAATACCCGGCTTTACTTTTTTGGGAATTATATACTGTAAATCCTGAGGGGGTGAATTGCCGAATGATGCGAGCCGTAAAGGGTGATCGAATTGACAGACTATTTTCCCTTCTGAGTTTTTTAGATGAAGGAAGACATATGTTTCATAAAAGTTATTTGTATTATGTTTCAGAATTTCGAATTGCTCATGGATAAGGAATTTTTTCCGGCGGGGTATTACTGAAGGTATATGCAATGACTTTAATTTATATCTGTTTTGAAAAACAATATTACTTGCGACTGTATCAGGTATTTTAATCCCAAGGTTATAGCCATATCCCAGCCATTCAGGAGTAATGCCGGATGATTTCCATTTATCAAGTGATTGTATAATGGAAGATGTATCCGGCGTGATTTTCCAGCCAAGGACTATACATTCTCCCTTATTACAGTTTAGCCGTATGTTGATTTCATATGGGGCGAATTTCTTTAGGAAACTGTATGAAACCGTTTGTCTGCCGGGGTTTACGGTAAACAGTTTTTTGTTTTCATTACCTCTTATGCAGTCAGCCTCATCTGCAAGTTCCACTGAAAGGCTGGCAGACTCAGTCAATCCTGCAATATCAAGTTCGAGTTTATATATCCCTGCAGGTAGAAAGAAAAAATCCTTTCTTAGTAAAGATTTCTTGTTTTCATTAAGATGAATAGTATGTCCAGGTACATTTTGAATATACTTTGTTTCGGAAACAAGTTTATTAATATCAATAGCGCTATTCCAATAAAAGTCCCCGGGTTTATCCAGAGCCCCCCCGAAAAGCCGGTAATTATAGAGTTCTTTTTTATCACTTATCATATTTACAATGCATGGTCCCAACTGTGTTTCCACATTAAGGTTGACTACATATACATCATTACATGCAGGTCCGGCAGCATGCAGGACTTTATAGTTCCTGATTGGGACAGATATAATTTTTTGAGTGTTACGAGGCAGGTGCAAAGTTTTTTTAGTGCCGGAAAAGGAAATATTGATTTTTGCTGGGGTATAGCCGCTTCTTATTCCGAGTTGTACTTTTTCTGGGCAATCATAGAAAACAACATATTTAGTTAATTCATGATCCGCACTTACTTTGAACATGCGATCATTTCTCGGGAAAACAGGGCCGTTCATAAAAATCCATTGGTGCTGTTCTGGCAAAGGAACTGACGGTATTGGCGCAATGTGAAGCTTACTCCATACTTGTGCAGAGTTATGAAACAGGCGCCTGGGTTTATTGCGAAAAACGGTTATAAGGTCTTCACCAAGCATAATTGTTTTGACTGTCTGGTTTTTAGAACCGGTTACGTCCATTGGCGTTACAAAAATTTCATCTTTAAGAAGCCGGGATGTATTTTTTGTATCTTCTTTCTGCCAGTAATAAAGTTCAGCTATGGTTTTTGTGCCAATTTCAAGGCAAACAGAAATAATTGCAATAAACCCAACTATTTTAATTAGCAATCTTTTGTTTTTAAGAAAAAAGAAAACAGCTTCAGCAGCAGCTAAAGTTATTGGAAGCTGAAGATATGAAAAATGGAAGGACTGAACAACAGGCTTGCCGGCCAAGGAAATGAATAAACTAAAAAAGCAAAAGATATAAATTGCAGATTTAAGTATTTGGAGGTATTGGTACTTATCTTCAGGTTGTTTGCGGTTATTAAGAAGTGAGGCAATTGAAACAACCGTTCCGGCAAAGGCAAGTACTGTCAGCGTCCAGCCGATTGCATTAAAAATATCAGGTCCATTATTGCTAAAATTAATAAAACACTTTTCATACCATGGCTTGCACAGAAAACTACTGTCCACCTTGACATTTTTCGTATGAAACAAAAATATGTTGATATTTTCTATTGTTTTATTAAAGGAAATAAACAGTGCCGGCGTCCCGACGATTAAACCGGAAATTAAGCCTGCAATGGAAGCTGTTAATTGGCAAATAAGTATTTTTATTCGGATCTTTTTTTAAAAGAAAAGCAATTGCAAAAAAGAAAATGACAATGGAATAGATCAATAAACCCTGATATTTGACTGCAAAAGCCAAACCGCAGCTTATTCCTGACAGAAAGGGCAGATAAAAAATATCTTCGGCTGGCGTACGTTAACAAAATAAGTATGGTGATTGCAGTGAAAAGATCTAAACCAATATCACCGGTAACGCTGTGTGATACAGTTATTGATAATGGAGCTAAAGCTGAAAGCAGAGTAACAAGAAAACTTAAATATATACTGCTGAATATTTTTCTTGAAATTATGTAGCTGAGAAGGACAAGTAATACACCATACAAACAACGGAGCATCCTGGCCCAGAAAAAGAGGTTGTATGCCCGTTCAGGAGGGTTTGCTGCCGGATCAAGAAGTTTCTTGAACCATTTGATAATTGAGTAAGAAGGCCTGATTATCCATTCATCAATATGATTCATAAAGTATGGATAGCCATCATAGTTAAGAATGTCCTTATACCAGAGGTATTCACCTTTAAGATAAAAACTGATTGCTTCAACCTGTTTTGGCGAGTCCGGATGGATGATGTATCCGGATTCAAGGCCTTTCATAAGCCCTGCAGATCGGCAGTAAAAGGCCAGCCCCAGTATGAATAACAATACAGTTATTCGTGCTTTTTTTGATAATTTAAAGTTTTCGGATATTAAAAAATTATTCATATAAATTCGATATTGTTATGTGATATAGAAAAATTTTACGAAAAAAGTATTTTTATACCTATTTTTTAATTATCATAAAAAAACGTTTATTTAACAACAGGTTAGATTGCTTCTGTAATTTTTTTTTAATTTCTGATGTTTTTTAAATGCTATTTCGACAAATATTTTTTAGTGTGACTGGTATTTTGAATAATCTAATATTGGAGAGGAAAGGGTTTTAATTATGAAAAAACGTCTATTTCTATTTGTTGCTTGCCTGTTTTTTTCAGTGATTTCTACTGTTAACGTGTTTGCCGGAGAGACATCACATTATACAAATGGAGTCGAGGGACTTAAAGCAGCAACCTTGCCTCCTCCCGGTTTTTATTGGCGAATGTATAATGTGTTTTATAACGCTGACAAAATGATGGATGCCAATGGAGATGAACTCAATATAGGTTTTGATGTTAGTGTCTATGCTAATGTTAACCGACTTATCTGGGTTACTGATTATAAAATATTAGGGGCTGACTACGCTGTTGATATTTTGGTGCCTTTAATTTATACGGATATAAGTATTGATGCGATGGGGCTTGATGATGATAAATTTGGAATTGGAGATATTATTTTTGAACCTTTTATCTTATCCTGGCATGCTGCAAAGTACGATGCATCATTTGGTTTGAGTGTTTTTGCACCTACAGGAGAATACGATGCATCAAAGCCAGCCTCTCCCGGTAAAGATAATTGGACTGGTATGATTACTCTGGGTGGAACCTATTATTTTGATGATGAAAAGACCTGGTCGGCTTCGATCCTGAGCCGTTACGAAATTCATGGTGAAAAGGACGTAATTGATGTTACTCCTGGTAACGATTTTCACTTTGAATGGGGAATAGGGAAAACCCTGGCAAAGGTATGGGATGTCGGAGTTGCAGGATACTGCCATTGGCAGGTAACCGATGATAAAGGTGCTGATGTGACCTGGAATAAAAGTGATCATGACAGGGTTTTTGCTATAGGCCCCGAGGTAGATGTTTTTATTCCTTCAATTAAAACGTGCGTTGCTTTTCGGAGTGTATGGGAATTTGGTGCAAAGGATCGTTCGGAAGGGAATTGTACTTCTATCGTTTTTACAAAGATATTTTAGATATATGAAAGGATAACTGTATGAAAAATCTGCAATATGTAGTGGCGCTTTTTTTAGTCACGTTCTCATTGACTGTATATTCTTTAGCTTTTGGTGCTGAAGAACTTGAGTACCGGCTTTACGTTGCTTCGCTTAATGGTGAAGCTAAAGATGCTTCAAGTGCATTAGATGATGGTGCTGATATTAATTTTAGATTCACAATGGGGTTTACTCCTTTGTTTATTGCAGCACAAAACGGGCATAGTGACGTTGTAAAGTTATTACTGGAAAACGGTGCTGATATTAATACAGTTACAGATACAGGTTATACTCCTCTTTATGCTGCGGCTATTGGGGGATATGCAGACGTAATTGAAATTCTTTTGGAAAAAGGTGCTAAAGTTAATGCCTTAAACAAAATGGGCAATACAGCTTTGTATGGTGCTTCGGTATATGGTAATGAAAAAGCTGTTGTGGTTTTGCTTGAAAACGGGGCTGATATATCGATATTGAACGATAAAGGACAGACAGCATCAATGGGTGCAAAACAAAAAGGCTATATGAAAATAGTTGAGTTACTTGAATAGGTCGGGAATTTCTGTTAACCAGCTGGCTACTTTAGTTGTGCTTTTGATATGAGTCAATAATCTCTATTGCAAATCTCATCATGTCATGAATGTGTGTATATAGAAACTTGCCGTTTCTACCGGAAAGTTTCAAGTTCTCAAACTGATTCAGAAAATCGTAGACCAGCTCGACTTTTTTCTCAAAACCCAGTTCCAGAATTGGATAAGCATCCGGTAGCCTTATAATCTTACTGCCGATGATATCATCTTTTTTCATCCAACCAATTTCTACGAACTTGGAACTGATCATTTCGGATATTTCTTTTTCGTCCATATTCCAAATCTTCTCGTGTGTTTGACACGGTATTTCAACACAGACAGAAGCTTTTCCTGGTGGGGTCATTTGTTTGCTGCGGTTAACTGGTTCATATATCCTGGTAAAAGGAAATTCCAGATCAGGAAAATATACCGATCCGTTTTCAGTAAATTTATCCCTGTCCAGCAAAAGGGAAACAACAATAACATTACGAAAATGAAGTTCATCAGCCAATGATAAAATAGAGTCGTCAGGTTGCGGGTCAAGTATTTTAATAAAAAAGGATAAAGGTAATGTGCTTACAACTTCTTCAACTTCAATTCGCTGGTTGCCGTTTATTTCAATTGCTTCAATTTTTCTAAAATTATGAAAAACCTTTGTAACACGAGAATCTGTTTTTATTGTGTTTTTACCACAATATTCAGTCAGTTTGTCAACGATTGTTCCATATCCTGTATCAGGATAATAAAATGCACCATCAAGATGTTCAGTCTTGGCACTACTCCCCAAAACAGCTTCTTTTATTAAGGTTTTCAGTGTTAATCCCTTCATTCTTTTACCTGCGATAGAAGGCGATAACTGTGAACATGGTTTACCCCATAGTTTTTCAGAATAATTCAGTAAAAACCGCCTGGCAATTTCTTCACCATAAGAATTAATAGCAAAAGTATGGAAGTTTTCATTTTTGTTGCCAGATTTGAATTTAGTTTTTAGAAAAGCGAAAGTTGCCTTTATTGTTGTTGCAAAACCAAGATTGTTTAAAAGATTGAGAGGCGAAAGTGGAAAATCAATGAATTTTCTATTATGAAAAATCTGGCTTGGAACTTGTATTTTTCGGAGTTCTTCACCAATAAGTTCTATAAGTTCCTGCGTTACTTCTTCATCTTTATCATGCAACCGGTGCGCGCCTGAATCAAAACTGAAACCCATGTGGTCCAGTGTAATTGCGTTGCCACCGGTTCGATGACTTGATTCATAAATTGTAAAAGGGAAGTTGTTCTTCTTAGAATAGTAGCCAAGAGCAAGCCCTCCCGGGCCTCCTCCAAGAATTGAGATATGTTTTAGTTCAGTCATGATCTTTTCCTAAAATAAATCTTATTTGCCTTGTTAAGGGTAAAACTTTGACAGAATTTATATGGTTTTGTCAATATTTGTCTTATTAGATATGTTGATTATTTTGGAAGCATTAGAAAAATAATGCCCAATATATAGCTTTTCTTTCCTTAGTGTGATTCCCAAATACAATCCGAATATCATTAATCCAGTGGGGCTTCAAGCGATCTTTTGCCTACGCTTATGGAAGCTCACCCGTATACTCTGTATTTAAGGGAGGAAGAGAGAAAATCAGTTCCTCCTCAAAGCTTTTTCTATTTAATGTTTTGACGAATTCCATTCTACTATTGCAAATTCTGAGTTAAAATGGTTTGTTTTCAGTTTAGAATATAGTGTTTGCAAATAATGGTAATATGCATATTTAGAATATAGCGAAAGGATTTAGTATATGAGCAGGGTGTTGATTGTTGGAGCCGGTGGAGTTGGGAGTGTTGTAACTCAAAAATGTGCACTTATGCCGGAAGTGTTTTCAGATATCATGCTGGCAAGCAGAACCATCGAAAAGTGTGAAAAAATAAGAGAACAAACAAAAATGGCCATTCAAACAGCAAAAGTGGATGCTGATAATGTTGAAGAGGTTGTTAAACTTATAGAAAAATTCAAACCGGATGTTCTTGTTAATGTTGCGCTGCCTTACCAGGATCTCTCAATTATGGATGCATGCCTTCTTACAGGCACAGATTATTTGGATACCGCAAATTATGAACCGCCTGACGAAGCAAAATTCTGCTACAAGTGGCAGTGGGATTATATTGAGCGTTTTAAAAAGAAAGGTATAATGGCTCTATTAGGTTGCGGATTTGATCCGGGTGTTACAAATATTTTTTGCGCACATGCAAAAAAGCATCATTTTGATGAGATAAATTCAATTGATATTATGGATTGTAACGCCGGAGATCATGGACATCCTTTTGCTACAAATTTTAATCCTGAAATAAATATCAGAGAAATTACACAGATAGGAAAATATTACAAAGAAGGCAAATGGCTGGAGACGGCGCCGCTTTCCGTTCACAAGACCTTCAATTTTCCCGGTATAGGCAACAGGGAAATGTATTTGATGTATCACGAGGAAATGGAATCACTCGTAAAAAATATCAAAAATTTGAAGCAGATACGATTCTGGATGACTTTTTCGGATGCATACCTTACGCATCTGAGAGTCCTTGAAAATGTTGGGATGACAAGGATTGATCCGGTAAAATATGAAGGACATGAAATTATACCTCTGAAGTTTCTTAAAGAATTACTTCCTGATCCTGCTTCTCTTGGGGTTAATTATAAGGGAAAGACATGTATCGGATGCATGATTGACGGTGTTAAGAATGGAAAAAAACAAAGGGCCTATATTTACAACATATGCAATCATGCTGAGTGTTATGAGGAGGTAAAGGCACAGGCCGTTTCATACACCACAGGAGTTCCTGCTGCTATTGGTGCGATGCTAATGGTAAAAGGTATATGGCAGGGTAAAGGAGTCTTCAATGTTGAAGAGTTTGACCCGGACCCGTTTATGGAGAAATTGAATGTTTACGGTCTTCCCTGGGTTGAGGAATTTAGTGAATCTGAATGATACTTAGCAGTCAGGTGCGATTTTTTCAGACTTTATAAATAGGAAAAAAATGATTAATAAAAATCAACTGAAAAACATATCTTCTCCCTGTTATGTTTGTGATGAAGAGGCATTATTAGCTAACCTGGATGTTTTGGCTGATGTCAGAAATAGAACCGGTTGTAAAATCCTGCTTGCTCTAAAGGGTTTTGCAATGTTCAGTTTATTCCCTTTAATCAGGAATTATTTAGACGGGGTAACTGCCAGTTCTATAGATGAAGCGCGTCTTGGATCAGAAGAATTTGGCAGCGAGGTGCATATATGTGCTCCAGCTTACAAAGAGTCTGAATTTTATGATTTGATTGGTTATTCTGATCACATAGTTTTTAATTCTTTTTCTCAATGGAAACAATTCAAATCAAGAGCATTAGAGCATTCAGACAAGGTTCAGTACGGTATTAGAATAAATCCTGAACATTCTGAAGTAAAAGTATCTGTATATGATCCGTGCCAGCCATATTCAAGACTGGGAGTTACTATAGAAAATTTTACAGGTGAGGATCTGGAAGGAATATCAGGACTTCATTTTCATACGCTTTGTGAATTAAATGCTGATGCTTTAAAAAGAACATTGGAATCTGTTGAAGAAAGTTTCGGTGATGTTCTGTTCAGGATGGATTGGGTGAATTTCGGGGGGGGACACCATATTACAAGAAAAGATTACAACATTGATGTCTTGTGTGACTTGATTGTTAAGTTTCGTAAAAAATACAATGTTGAGGTTATTTTGGAACCAGGAGAAGCTGTCGCACTAAATACAGGTGTACTTGTTGCTTCTGTTCTAGATATTGTTCATAACCAAATAGATATTGCAGTTTTAGATGCTTCTGCTGCTGCACACATGCCGGATGTTCTGGAGATGCCGTACAGACCTGAGATTGTTGACGGTGGAAAACCTGGGGAATTTCAATGTTTATACAGGCTTGGCGGATCGTCATGTTTGGCCGGTGATATAATTGGTGATTATTCTTTCCGGGCTCCTTTGAAAATTGGATCAAAAGTAATTTTTTTGGATATGGCGCATTATACAATGGTTAAGAATAATACTTTCAATGGACTCAGACTGCCTTCAATTGCAATTCTAAAATCCGATGGAAGCATTAAGGTTGTTAAAAATTTTACTTACGAAGACTATAAAAACAGGTTGTCTTAAATAAATCTGAGCAATTTTTATGCTTTTCCTAATTCTTCTCTGAAATGGCGGAATGTATTAAAATATATTGACTTTTTTAGCTCTTAGTGTTATAAGACAGCAGATCCAAAGCGAGATGTTGACAGGTTGAAAGAAGCTATTAAAGAACTTGAGAAATCTTTGATAATTAATCCAGATCTGGGTATTGCACATGATGTTCTTTCTTTTGCCTACTATATTCTGGGGAAATTCCATATTGCGCAAAAACATCATATTAAAGCTCAATCTTCAGGAATAGACAATCCAGTCATTGAGAGAAAACTTAAAAATGTGTTCAAAAAGCTAAAACAAGAATAACCCGGCTGATTAAACCAAAGAATTAACCATAAAGCTTCAAATAAACCTCAACTTATCAGCTCATTCTGAAGCTTAGAGAGCAGGATTTTTAATAATCCGTTGGAAACCCACTTTTTTCAATCAGCTTTTAAATCCACTAGGATAAAGGTATCAACATTAATCATAAATCAGCGTAGATTTACATCAATTCGTGTTCCTTAACGACGGGTAAGGTTATAAAAACAGCTGCTTAGATTAACAGATTGCCCCTTTTTGACAAAACCACTAATTAATGATATTATATATAGTCGATTAACAATCTATAAATAACACAAGTGTGCATAAGTGATTTTTTATAATAGCAAACTAGTCAAATATGAAACGATTCTTCTTAAGATGTTAGGCAAAGGTCTGTCTATCCTTCTTTGTTTTTTGCTGGTTCAGGATGCCTCTCTGCTTTTCCGATCTCGAACAGCCACAGCACAACCGATACGTATGTCAGTATTCAAGAAAGAATCAAGCGGTTCAAAACTTGTTCCGGCTCTTACTGTAATGGCTTTGAAAGGTATGCGCAAAGGCAGGGTTTTTAGAGGTAAAGGAAAGCGTGAAATCGTTTTGTTTCGTGATTTGCATTGTCAGGAAGAAGCTCAATTGTTGATCGCAAATGCACTTAGCCAGATAAAAGATAAAACAAATGTTTCGTCTGTTTTGGTTGAAGGAGCGGAAGGGCCTCTTCGTACTTACCTGTTTAGAGCTTTCCCGAATGAAAATGCAAGAAGAACTGCAGGAAGAAAATTTCTTAAGGAAGGATATTTGTCCGGTGCTGAGTATGCTTCTATAAAAATGGGTTTGGAAAGGAATCTTTTACTTTACGGAGTTGAAGATACGGAATTGTACCTTAAAAATCTGAGGGCTTTTCGCAATACGAGGAATATATTCGACAAAGTTTTATCGAATATTCAGAGACTTGATAAATGGGTAGTCCAAATCAAGGATACAATGTACTCCGAAAACATGAAGTCTATGGACAAAGTTAAAGACATGTTAGCGGGCCAAGAGCTTAATCTGCAGGAAGCCTTTTATGAAACTAATAAGGTTATAAATCGTTTGCTTAAAGAAGAAAAGGATGTAGGAAAATACAAAAATAGGGATTCTTTAAACGAATATAAAGAGATTTTGGAAATTGGCGAATTACTTGATAAGGAGAGTGTGGATAATGAATTTAAGTCAATAATCCAGGTTCTGGACAATAATCTTGTTGCTGAAGATTTAAAAACCATGGTTTCTGTAACTCTGGAATATAGACTGGGACAAATACCTGCCTCGAAATATCTTGAAACTCTAAAAGATCTTTATGAATCAAGTCAGATTGGACAATCTTCTTTTGCCAGCACATATCCAATGGTAAACAAGTGGTTTTTACTTGCCCTGCGCCAAGATGCTTTGGATGTTGACAAGGTTTGGAAGGAATTAACAGAACTGTCAGCAAATCTTATTGATGAATTTGCACTGAAAGAGGGTTTGGAAAAGATTGTTTGGCTCGATGAGCAGTGGAGGTTGTATAAGAAGCTTATTAAGCTTGAAATGACTCGTAATGATCTTGATAAGCTTAATGAACAAAAACAACCATCAAAAGATACCTTTTCAGTTGAGGCAATCTTTGGAATTCATCTGGATGGCAGAACACTGCCTGAGAAGCCTGTTATTTCTCCCTTTTTCACAGAAATTAAATCAGAAGCAAAGGATTTTTATAAGTTTGCTCAAAAACGTGACAAAGTTCTTTTTACAAGAACTATGGCCTATTTGGATAAACAAAAGGGAGAAAACCAGTCGGGTATCCTTATTACCGGAGGATTCCATACACAGGGAATTCAAAAATTACTGGAAGAAAAGAGCATTTCATATGTGACGTGGACACCAAAGGTTACCGGTGAAATTGATAATAGCAGGTACGAACAGATTATGATGAACGAAAGTTATGATTTAGATAACCTGGAGTTCTCTGAAAAACGTTTTGCATGGCGGACACAAGGCAGTCAGATTGCGAGAATGCTTTCTGTTCCTTTAACAACCGGGGATATTTTGTATAGGCTTAGTCCCCTCGGCAGAGAAGTTTTTTCAAATCTAATAGAGGCATTGTTGGAGTCAGGAATTTCAGAATCCGGTAATTCAGTTAATGTAATTCTGAATGAGTGGATGGAGGCTAATGAGGATAGGAATGTTCTTAAGGATGTTCAGTGGGATGATTTCATTTTGATGGTTCAAACTGTTTCGCGTTTTCAGGGAATATTTATTAATCTTCCACGCCTTAAACCTGAACAGGGGACTCAGAAAGATCTTGCGATAGCTTCTGTCGAAAAAGCTTTTGGAAAAGAGTCCGGTTTAGCCAGACTGACACGTAGATATTTTATGTTTTCATCAGATAGTGCATTGGAAATACAAAGATATACAGAAAAGGAGCAGTGGCAGCTAGATAAAAAATTGATGAGACGCCAGGTATTCGGAAATCTTAATAAAGCATGGATTCAGCTTTTTGCAGGTAGAATGATACTTGTTTCGAATTCTTCATTACTATCATTTTTAAAATGGAATTACAGGTGGCTGGCATTTTTGAATGTTTTCAAATGGCAGTCTATTAAAAACCTTTTTAAATCATGGTTTTCAGCTCGATCAGATTCAGATGTCCAGACTGAGGGCATACCTGTCCCTCTTGATCAATTAATCGGTTTTTTGCGTGAAAAATCCGGACAGGCAAAGCCTAAACATTTCGAAGAGTGGTTTGCTAATCCTGGTAAGCTTGCTAGTGAAGCCATATCTTTTAGAGGTGAAAGGGCCAGAATAGGCCCATTGATTCACAGGCAGTCCGGATATAAAAAACAGGCGGCACTTGAGCTGGCGGCAAATGGAATAGATGCATTATTATCCGAAATAGGAAAGGCTCCAATAGGGCGTTTTGGTGTCGGAGCTTTTCAGGTTCTTGCTGAATTGGAGGAAGATGGAGATAAAGTAAGCTGGACAACGTCCCAGGATGGGAAAAAAGGGTGGCGTGTAAATGTTCAAATACAGGAGGGAGTATATTCAGTCAGCTTCGAGGAGATATCTCAAGGTGTATCAAAGGGTACAACAGTAGAAGTTTATAAAATTAATGGATATCGGGATGATAATCAGGCAAGGCTGAATGAATATGTTACTGAGAAGCTGAGATACAATTCTAACGCAAGGGTGTTTGTAAACGGTGTGCTTGCAAATCCGATTGAAGAATTGACTTTTCAGAATGGTGGAAAACTTAATTATGCTACCGGAGCAATGATTAATATTGGGATTAATAGTAATGGCTATGTAATAACTGATTCGGGAACAGGAATGGATCCGGGAACAATTTTTACAAAGCTTCTTATGCCTAGAACCGGAGGAAAGGAAATCCCCCCATCCCATGACAGGCTTGAAGCTGAGATAGCTGCAGAAACCAGGGTTTTTTACAAATGGAATGAAAAACCTGCTAACCAGCGGGTAAAATCCAGGCTTTCAATTCTGGTAAACGGTATTCAAATAGAGACCTTTAAATTAGAGGGATATAACCTGCCTGAAGAATTTGTTTTGGAACTGCCTTCATGGACGCCTTTGCCTGAATCCCGTGACAGGATATTCCTGGATACACAAACGCAGGATGCTGTCAGGATTGCCATGGACAAGATCCTGAGAGCACCGGACATGGTTCATATTCCTCTTATTAATGGTATGGCATCGTTACTTGGACAGTTTAAAAATGAAACAGGCAGACAGGACGAAGCTGCTGAGTTAATTGCTGATTTTTCCGCAAGAGTGAAGTTATGGCGTGAACAAAGAACCTCAAAAGAGTTTTTTCTGCCAAATCAAAAGGATGCTTTTGAAATTAGTGTTCCTGAAAAACAAGGTTGTGTTTACATGGACTCCATTGCAATGCCTTTTGATCCTGAACAAATACCCGGCTCTGTTCAAGTCACAGGACCCAGATGGAAAAGCCCGGAAGGATATAAATTATGGGCAGTGCCTTTTAAAGCAGGCAGTGGCGAACATTCATTTAGACATGGAAAAAACCTGTTTATCAACAGCGCGGACTATGAACGGCATTATGACGTGCCTGCCCCTTTAAATATTGAGCTGAATCCTGCTGAGGTAGATTATGGAGCTGAGGAAATCCCTTACGGAAATATAACTCTGCCAGGCAGGGCAGTATCTCATGGACCAGGTATACCTTCAGGTATAGTTGAGGTAACTGAAGAAACCGAAGCGGACATTATATTAGATGAAAAAATTTTTGAAATGATGAGGGAGGTAGAAGTTATTGATTTACCCGCAGGGGCCTTAAATGATATTCAAGGTTTTCTGAAGGTTTATTTGGAAAGAGGTCAGACCGAAGATATAAGAAACTGGCTTAAGAGATTTAAGGAATTTAGAAAAATCGAAGGCTGGGCATTTTCATCTGAATTGTTTATTCCTGCCAGATCAAAGATGCAGTCCGTTTCAATCGGATCTTCAATTGTTGGAAAACTCCAAAATTATGCTCCGGTAATTATTGATGGAAACCTTTATGTCTGGGTTCAAAACTTCATTGATAATGGATTATACCTGCAGCAGGTCGTTAATGGTCAAATAGATCCCGTTTTAAAGGGAAGGATGGATGCGCATCCCTTTCAAAAGCAGATCCTGGTGGATGGTAAATGGTATATCAGGATGCAAAATCATGAAGGAATGTTTTTGCAGGAAATCCGTGAAGGTAAGGTAGTGCCGATTCCTCAGGGCAAACAGGGCGTAGAAAATATTACTAGTATATATGAAATTGAAGGGCAATGGTTTGCTAATGTTAAAAAGGATTTGAGGATATATATCTGTAAGATTACAGATGGTGAAATCGAGCCTATAGAAGAGGATCAGGAAGGTTTTCGCTCCTTAGGTAAGGCGTTTAAGATCTATAATAAAGGGCATGTTATTGTTACTGATCCAGATAAAAAACAATATTTGCGCCAGTTTGAGGATGGACAACTTGGGCCTGCAGCTGAAGGACAAACTGGATATAAATCCATAACGAGACCTTTTGATTGTTTTGATGAGAAGTACGTTATCGTTAAAAAACAGGGATTAAATTATTTAAGACGGATCGTCGACGGAAGGATCCCGGAGCTGAATGAAGGGCAGGAAGGTTTTAGAGTAATACAGACACCCTTTAATTATGAGGGCAGACATTTTGTTATTGTCACAAGAAATGATAACAGATCTTTTGTTCAGGAAATTGTTGACGGAGAAATTACTCCTATAAAGGAAGGTGATGATGGATATAAGCTGTCTTTTAATAACCCCTTTCTGCTTGATGAAAAATGGTATTGTATTGTTGAAAATGCTATGGGAAGGAAAAGATTGCTGCCTTATGAGAACGGCAAAATATGGAATGTTCCTGGAACTCGTGAATATGCGGAAAGAGGTCAGCCCATAAGAATGTATAACCAATGGTTTGTAATGGTTAAACAGGATGGAAAGAAATATTTTCAACCAATTTTTAACAGAGTTATTGAGCCCGTTTTACCGACCAGGCCAGGATTTGATCATATTTCAGACCGCAGATTGGTAGGAACGCAATGGTATTGCTGGGTTAGTCTGAACGGCAAGTTTTATCTGAAGACAATAGATGAAAGCGGAAGAATCGAACCAATAATGCCAGGTGAAAGCGGTGTGGATAACAAGAGTACTATGTTTGAGGTAGGTGGTCTATGGTATGTCTGGACCATGCATATGGGATTATGGCAGCTGAATAAGATAGAAGATTGGGGCATGATCACTATCCTTCATGATAATAAAGCCTATTCAAGTATAGACATGACGTCTCTTTCTCCAATGGATGTCGAGGGACAAAGGATATGGCCTCTTGTTAATATACAAGATAAGACTATGAGTTTTTTTATCCTGCCTGAAACTCCTATGAGAGCTGGGAAATGGGCGGATCTGAGTATAGAGAATGTTCAGGGTCAAATGGATCAAAATCTTGAGGTCTTGTTCAGTATATATCCAAGATCCCGCGGTCGGTACATGGAGAATCTATTTTACCTTCCAGAGGTATTCGAACAGGTAGATCTGCAGGACAAAAGGGTTCACTGGCTGATCGCGCTGATTCCTCCTTCTGTACTTGATTTGATGACAGAGGACGGGATTAGTACTTTAGTAGAATCAATGCAATCAATGGGAGCAAGAGAGGCAAGGCAGTTCCTATCATTTTTTGAAGAGTTTGATGTTTCAGGTCTTTCTGAAGAAGAGGTTAAACAGGTCATAGAGCGTTGGGACTGGATATGGAGCTTAACCGGAAAGAATGAGGGTTTTACAGGGAGTATTTTTGAGGCTATCAGGAGCAATCCGGGATGTTTATTGCCTGGTTTTAACGTGAATACAATTCAGGAGGAGTCCTCAAAATTTATGATAAAGATTCTTCGTGGTGAAATAGAAGGAGGATTGGAAAAGAGAACTTCTGTGAAGGACGATCTCAAAAAAGCCACAGACGAGATAAGAGGAATACCCCTTGCCAGGATGATAATGGCTTACAGGAAAGATCCGGCAGCAATAAGGAGAGTTGAAAATCTTTCAGATTTGAGAGAACGACTGAAGGCTGTCAGAAAAAGAAAAACTGAAGCGGTAGAATCTGAAATCACATCAGCGCGGGAAGGACAGGACCGTACCGATCAGTTATTTTTAAGGGAAAATGTTCAAAACGGTGTGGACGCTTTGAATGAAAAGGGAATTGAAGGCGCAATAGAAGTAAACAGCTATATTGAAGAGGAATCCGGGAATTTTGTAGTTGCCGTTGAAGACGGAGCAGGCATGGATTATGGTGTTTTTCTAGGCCCTTTTCATGTTCTTGATGTTACGACAAAAGAAGGCAAGGGTCTTTCCGGTATTATGGGGCAGGGCGTGTATACGAATTTTGTGGATTTTGACCAGTTACGGGTAAAAACTTCTGCAGGAGACGGCAGAGTGCTTAGTGCAGTGTATGAAAAGGATAAACACGGGAAAATAATTCTCAAAAGCCTGCAGGAAACCCGGGAAGAATGGCAGGGGACCCGCATTGAGCGCGTGAAGAAGATACGGGATGAGAGGGACGCTCTTTTGGAGCATTCAATGGTTGCTTACAATTTAGCTCGGTATGTAGGGGCGCTTAGGAGCAGAACTGTGCTTTTGAACGGCAAAGAAGTGAACGAAGAACTTACTGATTTAGCTGCAGTAGAGACTCCTCTGGGAGAAATTCGATTAAGATTGTCCGACAAAAAAATTCAGCGTATAACTCAGAATGGACTGTATGTTGAAAGACCGAATGATGAGTATCTGGCTTTAGTCCCGAAAAAATTCAGGAAGATGCTTCTCGAAAGGGGGTTGAATATCGATTTGCCAGCCGGCGTGCCATTAACCCGAACAAGGACAACAATTGCTAACAAGGAAGAGCACCTTGAAATGATACAAAAAGCCGTTGCCGTAGGCGTTCTTAAAGCGATGGCACAGTTGTTTATTCATGAGGGTATTGTACCGCCTGGGATCTCCGAGGATTATCTTGACAGCCCTGTAATAGAAGGATGGCAGCTGGAGAAATTCGAAGATTATGAGCGTGAGGATATAGGTACATTCACTCAAGTGGTTCCGGGGGATATTGTTGAAATAGATGCCTTGAAAATTAACGGTTATATGCCCGGAGAAACTATATCAGATGTGGATTTTCTGAAATATTCCGTACAGGAGGAGGACAGCGAGGAAATTCAGGCTATAAAGCACAGATCTCTTGCCTATCTTATAACCTTGATCGAGCTGGATTTCGGTGATGAAAAGCTTTCTATGAGAGATATAAGGAGAAGGTTTTTGGCAAAGATCAGAGATGATTTGCATGGTGCTGAAAAGCCGGAAGAAGAAATGGATGAATTGTTTGGCCCATATTTATCTGAAGCAAAAAAAGTTGTTCAGGCAAAGTTTGTAAGTTCTCAAATAGCTGAAAGAAAAGATTATGATGAAGCTGAGATTAAAGAAAATGCAGTCCTTAATGCTTTTAAGTTTTTATCTGAAACAGTAGCAACGGCTATGGGATATCCGAATATAAAAATTGGTTTTTATTATCAGAATTCTACAAGACTTGCGGATTTTGGCCCATCAGAATTGAATTGGAATATTAAAAATATAACTTATGACATAAATATGTTTTTAAGTATTTTGCGCGGTGAAGCTAAGCCGGAAGAAATAAACGAGTTTTTCAGTGAATTACTTAAAAATATAGCTCACGAACTTTCTCATTTCGAAGATGGAGGGTTAGCCTCACATCAAAGGGACGAAGAACTTGTAGGACTAATTGCTTGGCGTATGAAAAAAAAATACAGGCGCTTTCTTGACACAGGTCTTACATGGGATAAATTGCAGGCTGCCTTTTTTAGAAAGATTTCTCTTGATTTTGAGCCCAGGGGAAGTCCTGATGCCGAACTAGTAGATCATATGGAAACAACTGTATTAAGCGCTGAACATGAAAACAGGTCAGAAGATCTTACTTCCTTTGATTCGGATGGTTTAGCTGTTACCGGTGTGAAAAGAATAAAAGAATCTGTTGAGCAGCGTGCTTTATCTTTGGCTTTCAGACTGGATGGTAGAAAGATAACATTTAATGTCGATAAAGAACTTCTTGCCGGTCTTGGCATCAGCAGCAGGGATTTTCTTGATCTGATGAGTCGTGCAATAGAACTTGATAGAGAGCTTAACGGTACCTCATTCGATATGCTTCCTGATAATATTACAATTGCCCTTCTGGAAAAATCTCCGCATATGTTTGAGAATCATACTGCAGACGGTTTTATAGGAATTAACAGAGTCCTGTTAAATTCATTTAAAGATGTAGAAGACAGGGACCTGATGCTGCAGGCCGGGCTTGTGCATGAACTTAGACATGAGGCCCTGGTTCCTGAAAGAATAATTGTCTCTCAGCAGTACGAAAGTCTCAAAGAAGCCGGAATTGTCAGTGACCGTGAAATGTTTAACAGGCTTTTGTCTGATCGTTTTTCATTGATGAGTGCTGTAGATTTTCTTAAGCAGGATGAAGCTTTTTCCAGAAGCGTTGAAAGAGTTCAATGGGGAAGAGACAAGTCTTTTATCGGGTGGCGGATGGTGGGGTATTCAAGGGCGTCAATTGCAAGATTCGGTGAAAGTCTTGGAGCTGTGTTTAGTTTCTTCGAATCACCGCTTCCTGGATATGTTTCTGCTTCTAATATACAGCGTAATGAACTTCACTATGAGGCTGTCGTTCAGGATGCAAGAGACTATATTGATGAAAATAAAGAAGCATTTATTAATCATGGTTTGCGTATAACCTCGTGTCTTGGTCATGCAATAGAAGTCCAGCGCAGGCTGAAGAAAAAAGGTATAGGGTCACGCTTGTT
>JAVCCS010000064.1 GCA_030765365.1 Candidatus Theseobacter exili | reverse complement strand
CCTTGTCCGGCATTGAATAAAAGATTCGAAACTGATAGATTTTATAGATATAATTGAATAAGCGAAAAAGGCTGCCGGATCGTCTAATGGTAGGACGGATGACTCTGAATCATCTGGTCAAGGTTCGAATCCTTGTCCGGCAGCCAAAAAACCTGAAGCAAAATCATGAAAAGACAAGGGTGAGAACAAGGTTCGTACAACCTGGCGAGAGGAGCCAGGTTATCATTTCAGTGCCCTTAAAAGGGCATCTGAAACCCGTAGGGCAAGCGACTTTAGTCGTGCAGTCATCCTTGTCCGGCAGCCAAAAAACCTGAAGCAGAATCAGGTATTTATTTTATATCCAGGAGAATATCTAAATGCATTATGAAGGTAATATAATCAGACCTCCTAACGAAGCTGACAGTATTATACTGCAGGTAACTACTGGATGTTCTCACAATAAGTGTACTTTTTGCGGGGCATACAAAAACCAGCCTTTTACTATCAAGAGCACAAATACAATAAGTAAAGATATTGCATATGCTGCAAAATATTTCAAAAATCAGCGAAGGGTTTTTTTATGTGACGGTGACGCAATTGTTTTACCGCAGAAAAGGCTTATTGCAATCCTGGACGAAATACAGGAAAAGCTTCCCTGGATAAGTAGGGTAGGATTGTATGCTAATGCAAAACGATTAAAGTTAAAAAATTTTAAAGACCTGAAAGAACTAAAGGAAAAAGGGGTAGGAACCATCTATATGGGGTTGGAATCAGGTGATGATGAAGTATTGAATTTAGTTCATAAGGGTGAAACTGTAAGCACTATAATTGAACAGGGAAAAAAAGTTAGGGAAGCTGGATTAAAACTTTCCATTACTGTTCTTCTTGGACTTGCAGGTCCAGAACGGTCTTTAGTACATGCAAAAAAAACCGGAGAAGCTCTTTCAAAGCTTGATCCCGATCATATTGGCGCACTAAGCCTTATGCTTCTGCCTAATACACAAATGTATATGGATTGGAAAGCCGGTGTTTTTAAACTACTAAAACCAAACGAGTTACTGTTGGAATTGAAAGAAATGATACTAAATACTTATATCTCGCGGGGGCTTTTTTATGCTAACCATGCTTCTAATTATCTTCCGATACAGGCAAGATTGCCTCGTGATAAAGAAAAAACAATCTTTCTTATTGACCAGGCGCTATCGGGAAAAATGGGGTTGAGACCTGAATGGATGCGAGCTCTATAGAGGGGAATGTTCTTCCATTAAAAAAGATGTTATTATTTTACTAGTTAATACTTTCTGGAATATCGCTGATTGGAATACTGGGCTTCCACTTAAGCCACATTTCGTCAGGTTTATCATTAAGTTCGAAAATATCCCCATCTTTAGCAAGCGTTCCCATATGAGCATTGTTTGGAGTAACAAACGCCACACCGCCGGCCAGAATAGACTGTAATGATTCAGTTTGAACCTTTGCTCCAAAAAGCCCCACTTTAAGGCCTATGCCGCTTGCATTCCAAAATTTTGAGTTTTCATGAACAAGTGGAGCATATTTTTCATTTATAAAGATATAGATATTCACAAATTGAGAATCCG
Source organism: Candidatus Theseobacter exili (assembly GCA_030765365.1). Classification (GTDB taxonomy): domain Bacteria; phylum Auribacterota; class JACPWU01; order Theseobacterales; family Theseobacteraceae; genus Theseobacter; species Theseobacter exili. The sequence continues at coordinate 3,224 of JAVCCS010000064.1, read as the reverse complement.
AGGCAAGTTCACTTTTTTCGACTTCACCAACCTTTATTTCTCTATAATATACTGCTGACCCTGAATGCAGAGATCCACGTAATTCGGATTTTAACAATAGATGAAGGCCTTTTTCGTTGCGTTTTTCATCAAGAGGAGTTTCAAGACCTGTGAATTTTTTTTCCGGTTCTCCTTTGCCAGGGATTACTTCTATATATTGTCCTGAGAAAATTGTATCAAGACCTGTAATGCCGCGTGGACCAATCTCCGGCCTTACTACCCAGAATTCGGAGCCTTTGCGGGCGATATGTGATGCAGATCTGTTTATTGTTACCTTTACAATTACCCCGTTTAGATTCTTGTTTGGAGTGACTGTTTTGATCGTTCCAACTTCAATACCGTTAAATTTAACAGGTGTTTTTCCTGCTACAAGGTCTGAACCATTTTTAAAAGTAATTGTAACAGGTACTCCCATTTGAGTTATAGTTTGAAAAACAAGCAAACCTCCAATTACTGCAGAGACAAGCGGAATAATCCAAATGAGAGAAAAACGGCTGTTTTTCGTTACTTTAACTTCCGGAAGATCTTCGTTGACAGGTATTGATTGTTTGTTTTCATTCATTTTGGGTTCTCCATTTTATCCCAGATTAAACGCGGATCAAAACTGGATGATGCGAAAAGGGTTATTACAACAACAGCGGCAAAAAAAAGGCTGCCTTTTTCAGGACTTACTGTTGCGAGTTGCCCCAGTTTGACAACCGCAACTAAAATTGACAAAAGAAATACATCAAGCATTGACCAGCGACCTATTGAATCTACAATTCTGTACAATATTGTTTTGTCATTTTTTCTACTGCTGAAATTAATAGAAAAGCATAGATATAAAAGTCCGAGCAGCTTTAATAGAGGAATTAAAAGACTTGCACAGAAAACCAGGGTGGCTATAGCCCACATACCGTCAGAATAAAGCTCTTTAACTCCTGTCCAAATTGTATTGGTCTGTGCTTGACCGAAAAGCTCGAAACTCATAATCGGGTAAATATTTGCGGGAATGTACAGGATAAGTCCGGCAATAACAAGTGCAAGAGTACGATTAATACTATTTGGCTTTCTCTGGTATAAAACAGTACCGCATCGTGAACATTTGGCCGAATAACCTTTTTCTATAGAACATGTACGCTGAAGCATATCACAAACATGACAAGCTATCAGTGATTTGTGCGGGACAACTTTTTTTAAAGATTCTGTTTGCCTGAACACGATATCCTCTCAAAAAAACTGTAACATAATCTATTTAAAAAAAAGCTTAACATAATTTATATTCAATTGGCAATTTCTTGTTACAATTAATATGTAATATGTATGTAAATATATCGAAATGATGTAAGGAAAATACTAATTGTAAATGATTTTAATATATCTGTTCCAATAAAATTATACTGAAATCATTTTCCTTTCAGGAGTTGAATATGCGTGTAGTAGCAATTATCGCTTCTTATAATGAAGAGAGGTTTATTGCAAATTGTCTTGATCATTATATTAAGCATGGCGTTGAAGTATACCTGATAGATAATGAATCAACGGATAATACTGTTGAAATCGCAAAAACCTATTTAAATAACGGATTAATTAAAATTGATATATTAAAAAGAGATATTTTTCATACATGGAGTGATATTCTAAATCTAAAAGAACAAATTGCTTTGCAGACAAAAGCAGATTGGTTTATACATGCAGATCCGGATGAAATCCGTTTGCCGCCACGATCGGACATGCTGCTCATAGATGCTTTTAAAGAAGCTGACAAGCAAGGGTACGATGCAGTTAATTTTTTCGAATATTCTTTTGTTCCAACAGTAGAACATCCGGATTACGACCATCCGGATTATATTAAAACTATGCATTGGTATTATCCTTTTTGTCCTTCACATCCTCACAGATTAAATGCTTGGAAAAAGAAATCCGCTAAAACTAATTTCTTAAAAAAGTATTTTTCAAAAAGTAAAGGATCAAAAGCTAATCATCAAATTGGTTTGACACAGTCAGGTGGACATAGAGTTGAATTTGAAGGCATAAGGTGTTTCCCGGTTGATTTTAAAATGAAACATTACATATTGCTGAGCATTCCACATGCAATTCAGCAATACAGTACAAGAAAGTGTGATCCCAAAGAACTCAAAATGGGTTGGCAAGGATGGCGAGACTGTGCAAATCCTAATTGTTTTATCTTGCCAAAGGAAAATGAATTGCGTTATTTCAAGGGTGATGATGACCTTGATCCTTCAAATCCATTGAAGGAGCATCGGATTTATGACTTAAGTAGAAGCGGTGATGATTGTAAAACGGAAAACTGCAATTAATAAAGATTTCTTGTAAAATATTTAATGATTTGCTGGATGAGGATTCTGCACCTGATCAATTAATATGGAATATATATGAGGTTTTTCTAATGAGAATTATTGCTATTCTAGCCGTATATAATGAAGAGAGATTTATTATCCCCTGCCTTAATCATTACATACGTAACGGTATTGAGGTTTATCTAATTGATAATGAGTCAACAGACAAAACCGTTGAAAATGCAGAGCAATTTCTAGATAAAGGACTTATTGGTATTGAAACATTGAAACGTGAAAATGTATTTAGTTTGAGGAAACAGTTGAAAAGAAAAGAAGAACTTTCACATATTTTGGATGCAGACTGGTTGTTGCACATAGATGCAGATGAGTATTTTGTACCTTTAGAAAAAAACAAAAGTTTAAAAGAAACCATTAAAGAAATAGACAATAAAGGTTTCAACACAGTTAATTTCACAGAGTGTACTTTTGTCCCCACGATCGAAAATTCGGATCATGACTATAAAGACTTTTTAAAAACGATGAATTATTATTATCCTTTTTGTCCATATCCTTCTCATCACATAAGAGCATGGAGAAAGCAGAAAACACCAGTTGAATTAGCATGGTCAGGAGGGCATCGTGTACGGTTTCCTGGAGTGAACCGGTATCCAAAGCCACTTATAATGAAACATTACATTTTTTTAAGAAATATGAAAAACGAGGTTATGATCCGTCTGAAGTTAAAGACGGATGGCATGGAAATCGTATAAATCTGAAGGCGGATTTACTTATACTGCCAAGTGAAAGTGAATTGAGATATTGTGATTCTGATTGCGATATAAATGTGTCAGAACCAAGAGTTAAGCATATCTTTGAAGTGTAATTATTATAACAAACCGTTGAATT
>JAVCCS010000035.1 GCA_030765365.1 Candidatus Theseobacter exili | reverse complement strand
TAAATCAGATGGATGGGATGATGTTCTTACAGTTGCATCCACTAAAAAAAATGTACAGATCGAATCACTTCTTACAATAGGTAAATTTGCTGATACTATTAAAGCTGGTCAGGAGGCTTTTGTTGACTTATCCTGGAGAAATATACCTGTGAATGGGGAATATAAACTTGTTGTTCAGTTGGAAAACTGGGATGTAAAGCCTGGTATTTGTGAAGTTAAGACTATTGACAGTTTTAAAAAGACTGATTCAATGGAAGTAAAACTGCCTGTTTCCAAGGGTATTCATTCTACTGAAGGATGCCGCTTTGTTGCAGCCTTTATATCTAAGAAAAAGGGGTGGGATGACGTGTATACTATCGCTACATCCGAAAAGATAGTAAAAATTGAAAATGATCAGGAATAGTAAAATTAAGTTTGCGAAAGGAGAAAAAGTAATGAGAAAAGTGTTATTAAGTTTGTTTGTTGTTTCAGTTGCTCTTTGGGGTTCTGCAGTACATGCAATGGATCTCAGTATTGACAAGTATCCTACAACGGTGGAATCCGGTGAATCCGCAGATATTTTAGTTTCATGGAAGGATGCTCCTTCTGACAAAGAGTTCAAATTGATTGTGCAGCTTGAGAATTGGGATGTAAAACCTGGAATTTGTGTTGTAACGGAAAAGACAGAATTTAGAACAAACGGAAAAGCGGTTATTTCGTTGGACATTCCCGGGAACACTCCCGCAGCTGCCGATTGCCGTTTTTTAGTTGCTTTTCTCTCAAAGACTGAAGGTTGGGACAACGCTCTTGCTCCTGTTGTAAGTACAGAAAAAGACGTTATGGTTGGTTCTATGCTCCGTATTGAAGATTATCCAAAGGTGGTAAAGGCCGGCACAAACGCAATGGTGAAACTGTCTTGGAAAAAGATTCCAACCAAGGGAGATTATAAGTTAATCGTACAGCTGGAAAACTGGGATGTTAAACCTGGTATTTGTTATGTAACCGACCTTAATAGTTTCAAAGCAAGAGAATCTCGTACAATAACAGTTCCTGTTCCTGCAAATGCAAAGGGCGTAAAGGAATGCAGGTTTGTAGCTGCGTTTATTTCAACTACCACAGGATGGGATGATGTATTTGCTATGGGACGTTCAAATAAAGAAGTTACAATAGAGAAACAATCGACTCAATAAAATTTGTTATGTTTAAAATAATGCGTTTTAAGGCGCAATTTTCAGTATTGTTTTTGGTAGCTTTCCTTGGGGCAGTCGGAGCATTAGATGTATCCGCTGCCCCTGAAAAGGGAACTGTCCTTACTGTTTGGGCGATGGGTGCCGAGGGTAAAATAATTGGCGAAATGGCCAGGATTTTTGAAAAGGAGAATCCTGGCGTTGTTGTTCATACTCAGGCTATACCCTGGGGAGCTGCTCATGAAAAACTCATTACATCTGTAGCCGGTGAGTCTACTCCTGATGTCTGTCAGTTAGGAACTACATGGATATCTGAATTTGTTGCCATGAACGCATTGCTGCCGTTAGATTCTAAAATAAAATTTTCATCAACCGTCAAACCTGACCGTTTTTTTCTGGGGTCATGGAAAACCAATGTTGTACAGAATGTTACTTACGGCATTCCATGGTATGTTGACACGCGTGTTCTATTTTATCGTAAAGATTTGCTAAAGCAAGTTGGCTATGATCATCCTCCTAAAAACTGGAATGAGCTTAAAGATGTTTGTAGAAAGCTTGTCTCAGAGATTAAAACCGGCAGAGAACAGTTTGGGATAAGTCTGGCAACCCGCGATTGGGGGCTGCTTGCAATGTTTGTTTGGCAGAACGGCGGCAGTTTTCTTAATGCTGCAGGAGACAAACCTGAAGTAAACACACCGGAATTCAAAGAAGCACTTTCATATTATGTGGGTTTTTTTACTGAAAAACTGGCTCCGCGCGAATTTGCTGTTGGCACAGATATTTACAATGCTTTCGAGATTGGCTATCTGCCTATGTTTATAAGCGGTCCCTGGGATGTAAAAGAAGTGGAAAAGCAAGCTCCCAGTATTAAAGGCAAATGGGATGTTGCTACCTTGCCTGGGAAAAAGAAAAATACATCATTTATCGGAGGAGCAAGTCTGGTTATTTTTAAAGATTCACCTAATAAGGAACTTGCCTGGAAGTTTATTGAGTTTATGAGTCTTCCATCGACTCAGGCTGAATTTTACAAAATTACCGAAGACCTTCCTGCTGTAAGAGCTGCATGGAAAATGCCTGCTCTTCAAAAAAACCGTAAAGTGAAAACTTTTGGACAGCAGTTAGAAGATACACGTAGTTCGGCACCGATCCCGAGTTGGGAACAGGTTGCTGATTCCGTGAATTTTTGGATGGAAAGGGCAATCTTTGGAAAAGTTGAGATTGATGCAGCTGCCGCTGGTTTGGATATTGATATTTCAAGGATACTTCAGATAAGTCAGAAAAAGCAAAGCATGGTTTTGAAATTGTGCATTCTTTCAGGCCTTATTTTAATACTGCTAACTGCAATTATTGTATATTTTCGCTATGCTCCTCTTGGAAGAGATGATATCCATGAAGCTGCAATTGGCGGGCTTACCCGTTCCTGGAAAAGCTATAGGATTCCGCTTTTTTTTGTTTTACCCAGTTTGAGCCTTTTCATAATATTTCTTTTCGGACCGATCTTTATTTCTTTGATTATGAGCTTGACTGACTGGAATATTTATTCGCTTGTTGATATGAAAAACGTGTCATTTGTGGGGATAGATAATTACAAAAATCTTTTAAGGGACCCGGTTTTCTGGCAGGGAGTTATAAATACATTTTATTTTGTTCTTGTAGGTGGACCTCTCTCAGTAGTAATGTCCTTGTTTTTGCTATATGCCTGAACAGTAGTTTGGTAAAGTTCCGTACTTTTTTCCGTGTTGGATATTTTACTCCAGTTGTAACAACTATGGTTGCTGTTGCGGTGGTTTGGAGGTGGCTGTATAATCCACAATACGGTTTAATAAACTGGGCTTTAGAGTCAATAGGAATTGCCGGGCATAATTGGTTGGGTGATGTAAATCTTGCGATGCCTTCTTTAATTATTATGGCTGCATGGAAAAATTTCGGATACAACATGGTGATTTTTCTTGCCGGTCTTCAAGGGATTCCTTCGCATCTTTATGAAGCCGCAGAAATTGATGGCGCAGGGAAAATGGCTTCATTTTTGCATATTACACTTCCGCTGTTAAAACCTACGATATTCTTCGTTACTATTATAACTACAATTGGTTATTTTCAGTTTTTTGCAGAACCTTACATCATGACTGACGGAGGGCCTCTAAACCGTACTGTTTCAGTTGTGTTGCTTATGTATCGACAGGGATTTAAATATTTTAACATGGGATATGCTTCTGCCATTGCATATGTGCTGTTTTTTATAATTGCACTGTTTTCACTTGTTCAGTTTCGGTTCAGTAAAGAAGGTTTCGAGTATTGATTCCTGATTGATATGATGATTTGCTGTTTCTGCTATTTTCCTTCTTATCTATTGCCAGCATACCCGGTAAAAAGTAAACTTTATCAATAGAAGTATATTTGACTTTTGATTTTAGAAGTTAAGAGGCTGATGATAGGTTTTTGTTTCTAACGAAAGCCATTATCCTGTGCAAATTATTAGGTAAATTCAACCGTTTGTTCATAAGGTATACAGCTCATGGCTGAAAAAATTACTGTCAAACTTCCTGGTGGAATTGAAAAAGATTTTACATGCGGCATTTCTCTGAGAGAGATAATAAATAGTGTGCCAGGAGAATCTTCGGTATTTCCTCTTGCAGTACTTGTAAACAATTGTCTTGAGGATTTGGATTATGTCCTTAACGAACATGCCCAAATAGAATGGGTTGATTACAGTAGTAAAGAGGGTGCTTCAGTTTATCGTCGAAGCGCGTCTATCATTCTTCTTGAGGCAACTGCTGATGTTTGTCCTGAAGCGGACTTAGTTGTTGGCCAGTCAATTTCTAAAGGATACTATTATTCCTTTAAAAGTAAAGAGCCTCTTAACGAGGATATCCTGGATAGAATTAGTTCCCGTATGTGGGAAATTGTGCGTGAAGACCGTTCTTTTAACAAAACGAATATGACGCTTCAGGATGCTATTGATTTTTTTGAAAAAAAGGGTCGTGTAAACAAGGTGCGATTGCTAAAGACGCTTACAGTACATCATGTATGGCTGATTTGCTGTGGTAACTTTGTAGATATTTATAATGGTCCTGTTGCTCCTTCAACAGGTGAAATCAATCAGTTTCAATTAACAATGCATGGTCGCAACGGTTTCATCCTTCGTTTCCCAAATCCTGATATGAAAACATTTCCGGATAATATAAGCCAGCCGGGACTGTTTAATGTGTATCAGGAAACACGTTCGTGGTATGAGATTCTAAAAGTTGAAAACGTTGGACAATTAAATGAATTATCAATAAACGATAAGATCAGTGAAGTCGTTAAAATAGCAGAAGGTCTTCATGAAAAGAAGATTGCTCAAATTGCAGATGAAATTTATCTTGGTAAAGATAGTATAAGAATTATTTTAATAGCAGGCCCATCCTCTTCAGGAAAAACCACTTTTTCAAAACGCCTGGGGATTCAGTTGAAAGTGAATGGAATTACTCCTGTGTCTTTATCGCTTGATCACTATTTCAAGGACAGACAAAGCACTCCAAAGGACAGTTTGGGGAACTTTAATTTCGATGTTCTTGAGGCAATTGATTTGGATCTACTACATCAACAGCTTCAAAGTCTGCTTGAAGGGAAAGAGGTTCAGGTTCCTTTCTATAGTTTTACAACAGGCGAAAGGGTTTCAGGGAAAAGTCATAAGCTATCGTTGAAAAAAGATATAATACTGATTATTGAAGGCATTCATGCTATGAACCCGAAATTGGTTGCTGCTTTGCCTGATGAAGTTAAATATAGAATATATGTTAGTGCTTTGACGCAGCTTGCAATAGATGATCACAACCGTATTTTTACTTCAGATACACGTTTGATCAGGAGAATTATTCGTGATTGCCTGTTTCGCGGATATTCTGCCTGGGAGACGATTAAACAGTGGCCTTCTGTAAGGGAAGGAGAAAATTCTCATATATTTCCTTTTCAGGAAGAAGCTAACGTGATGTTTAATTCTGCTCTGGTTTATGAGCACGCTGTTTTAAGAAACTATGCGGAACGGTTTCTTCTGGATGTTCCGCGTTCAAGACCTGAATATGCTGAAGCCAGGAGGTTGTTAAGTTTTATCTCTGTATTTGTCCCGATTTCTCCGGATGAGGTTCCTCCTACGTCCATTTTAAGAGAGTTTATTGGTGAAAGCGGATTTGAGTATTAATTGTAGGTAAAAGGGCTTTAAATGAACGTCAAAGTTATTTATGAGGACAATCATTTACTTGTTGTGGAAAAGCCGGTGAATCTTCTTACCCAGGAGGATATCACCGGGGATGCAGACCTGTTATCATTGCTTAAAGCGGATCTTAAAAAACGGAATAATAAACCTGGAAATGCATTTCTTGGTCTTGTTCATAGATTGGACAGGCCTGTTGGAGGCGTTATGGTCTTTGCAAAAACTTCAAAGGCTGCTTCCCGTTTATCGGATCAGATACGCAAAAGGGAACTTGAAAAAAGTTATCTGGCTGTGATTCATGGTAAGTTGGATAAGCAGGAAGATAAGCTTGAACATTATCTTAGTAAAGATCCGAATACAAATACAGTTTATAACGTTTTAAAATCTGTTCCCGGCGCAAAAAAGGCAGAGTTATATTATAAACTGTTAGATTACAGGAAAGGGCTTTGTCTTGTAAAAATAGTGCTAATAACAGGCCGCTCACATCAAATTCGTGTTCAGTTTGCTTCTGAGGGAAATCATGTTTTTGGTGACAGAAAATATGGAGACACTTCAAAAATGCTTGCTAATGAAAAAAATCTTGCTCTCTGGTCAGAAAAAATTTCTTTTAAACATCCGGTTCGTGATAAAAAAATGACTTTTCATTGTAAGCCGCCGGACAATCAGCCATGGCATATGTTTTCTGCATCTGAAAACATATTTGAGAATTAAAAGTATTGGAGAACGGATTATGCTGAATCATGTTGGTCTTTGCTCAACTTCAGAGAAAAACAGTGACCGATTTTTTGTGGGCATTCTCGGCTTGAAAAAACAACGGGATTTTTGTGTTTCCCGTGAACTTACTGAAGAAATATTTGGAATATCCAGAGAGCATAAAGTAATAGTATATGCAGGAAAAAATTTAAACTTTGAAGTGTTTATTACTGATAAAGTTAATCCTGATAAAATCGATCATGTTTGTTTGAACCTTAAAAATATTGATCAGTTATTTTTGAAATGTGAAAAAGAAGGGCTTGCGGTAAAAAAAATATCAAGAGGTGATAGATTTATTTATTTTTTGCAGGATTTTGACGGAAACCTTTATGAAATAAAGGAGAAATTATGATTTGTATACGCTTGTTTGCAAGAAGTTGTTTTTTATTGCTTTTTATGTGTTTTATTACAGTAAACGCTGAAACTGAAGAACCTTCTAAAGGAGAAAAAGTAATGACAATTTCCGTTCAAAGCAGTGCTTTTCAGGAAGGGCAGAGAATTCCCGAAAGGTATACCTGTAAAGGAGCAAATGTTTCACCTCCATTATCCTGGTCAGGTGTTCCTGAAGGAACAAAATGCCTTGTTTTGATATGTGACGATCCTGACGCATCTGTTGGCACATGGGCACATTGGGTAGTTTATGGAATATCTGCGGCTACAACAGAATTGCCTGAGGGTGTTCCGCCAAGGGAGACTTTTTCAGGCGGGGCTAAACATGGGTTAAATGATTCCAGGAAGTTGGGATATAGCGGTCCTTGTCCACCTCCCGGGTCAAAGCACAGGTATTTCTTTAAATTGTATGCTTTAGACACAGATATTGATCTTGATTTTGGTGCTGAAAAGACAATTGTATTAAAAAGGATAAAAGGACATGTTATTGCAGAAGGACAGCTTATGGGGATCTTTGAAAGATAGTTTATGAGTTCTCAGGTAAAATATCCGGTTCTTTTTTAGAATGATAAATAAACAACAGAAGGGAAGAAGTTGCAGAATCCTGATACTTTATTGCAGGCCATAGCCTGGCTGCTGGGTGGTTTGGCCTTGTTTATTCACGGAATTGACCTTATGAGTAGAGGTTTCCGGCTTGCCGCAGGGGATCGTTTGCGTCGATTTTTGGCAACAGCAACAAAAACGCCACTTCAAGGAATGGTGTTGGGCTTTGTTATTACTGCAATTGTACAGAGCAGCAGTGCTACAACTGTTATGGTAGTAGGGGGGTAATACAGGCAGGACTTCTAACCCTGGTACAGTCTATCGGTGTTATTCTTGGTGCAAATATTGGCAGTACAATAACAGCGCAGATTGTTTCTTTTCAGTTTGAGTCTCTGGCATTGCCTTTTATGGCAGTTGGATTGGCAGTACAACTGATAGGCAGGCGCAGGATTGTGAAGAATTGCGGTATGATTCTTCTTGGATTCGGCATTCTCTTTTTTGGCTTTATTCTTATGAAAGGTGCCGTTGCTCACTGGAAGGACCAGGGTTTAATTGACCTGTGGTTTACGAAGTTTGCCAGGCCCGGGATATCCAGTATTGTTTTAGGTTTTTTAATTGGATTAGTCGCAACGGGAATAGTCCAAAGCAGCGGTGCCACTATTGGTATTCTTGTAGCATTGGCGGCCGGAGGTGGAATTAGCAGTTTTCAGATGGCACTTCCTATGATATTAGGCTGTAATGTCGGAACATGTGTTACAGCGTTGCTTGCTTCAGTTAACACAAGTGTTGCTGCTGTAAGAGCTGCTTTTGCTCACTTATTTTTCAACCTAATACTGGTTGTTATTGTTTTACCAATTTCACCTTTTGTTGTTAAGGGCACTGAGTGGATTACAGGACCTGATGTAGCCCGTCAGATTGCTAATGGACATACTGCTATCAAAGGTTGTTGGAGTTTTGCTTTTTCTTCCTTTTGCACGTCCTTATGCGGCTTTGATAAAATGGCTCCTGCCGGGAAAAGACGAATTCTCTGCTGCTCCGGAATTTCTTAATTATTCTTCCTTAAATAAACCTGATGTAGCGATGGAGCAGGTGCGAAAAGAAATAGGTCGTATGGCTGTGATTTCAAAAAAAATGATTAGCTATCTTTATAAAGGAATAAAATCTAATGATTTTCTTCTTTTTGAAGAAGTTCTTGAGTGTGAAGATGTTTTGGATCAGCTGCATAAGGCCGTTGCACAGTTTTTGCTTAAAGGTATTTCACGTGAAAACCTGACAGGGACTTCCAGACCTCAGATTCATCTTTTGCTTTCAATGACAAGAGATATTGAGCGTATTGGTGACCATGCTGAAAATATTGTTGAGTTATTTCAAACAAAAAATGATTTAAATGCAGATTTTTCAAAGCCGGCTTGGGAGGCTCTTGATCGTACGTTTAAAATAGTTATTTCTATGACTGAAAAACTGGTTATAGGTATTGATAGCCCGGATAAAACAGTTAGAGATCAACTGGAATTGCTTGAAAAGGAATTCAAAATTATTGAGGAAGAAGAGATTCATAGACACGGATTAAGATTTGCTGACGGTACATGTTCTGTACCGGGAGGTGTAATATTTGGAGATCTCTTTGACAACCTTTATAGTGTAGTCAGACATATTCGTGATGCAGGAAAAGCAGTGAGAGTTTTTGCTGAAACTATGAAAATTCCTTAATAAAAGAAATGAGGTAAAAAGGTACATTTCGATGTTGACGCACCATTAGTATAAATTGTAATATATACGCTCACTAGTGTTACTATATATATTAAACAATAATTGTGTCATTTATAAATGCAATTTTTGTCCCTTAATGCTGTTGCAGTTGTATTGACGCAGAATAAATGAGATATTCATGAGTACAGTAGCAAAATCAGTAGCCAGAAGAGTAGGCATCCATTTATTTCTCTTTTTTGTTTTTGTCATTACAATAGTCCCTTTTTTATGGATGATTTCAACTTCTTTTAAATCAAGTGAAGGGATTTTTGCCTTTCCTCCCAAATTCATTCCTGTTAATCCTACATTAGAACATTACAAAGACTTATTCGAGAAGGTTAAGTTTCTCGGTCATTTTAAAAACAGTTTGATCATTGCAGTAAGTATAACATTGTTAAATTTATTTTTTAATTCTTTGGCCGGATATGCGTTTGCCAAATATAAATTTCCCGGCAGAGAAAAGATTTTTACTCTCCTTCTTGTTACAATGATGGTTCCTGGACAGGTAGCAATGATGCCTGTATTTCTTATTCTGAAGAACTTGGGGCTATTAAATACTTATCTTGGGTTAATTATACCTGGCGCGTCAGGCGTTTTCGGGATTTTTCTAATGAGACAATTCATGAAAACTATTCCAAATGATCTTATAGAAAGCGCAAGAATTGACGGCTGTTCTGAATTTAGAATTTTCTGGAGCATAATGCTTCCTTTATGTAAACCGGCCCTTGCAACATTAGCAATATTTACATTTATGGGTGCATGGAATGAATTTATCTGGCCGTTGATAATTATGACAAAAGAAGAAATGTATACTCTACCGGTTGCGCTAGCCAATCTTAATGGTCAGCATAATACGGAGTGGGGTTTGTTAATGGCAGGGTCAGTAATTATAATTATTCCAATTCTGGTAACTTTTATTGCGCTTCAGCGTTATTTTATGAAGGGCATTGTTCTCACTGGGCTTAAAGGTTAGTATTTGGCGGGTTTTACAACAGCCTATTAAATGAAAGGAAAGGCAATGAAAAAGAATCTTTTCTGCATTTTTTTAGGGATATTTTTGTTTTTCTGTTTTCATGCCTCCGGGCAAGGAATACTTAAGAGATTGATGATAACTGATGTGCTGGCATCAAGTGCTCAGGATTCATCAGGCAGTGAGAACTATTTTCCGCGTAATGCTGTAGATGGTCTTGACTGGACTCGCTGGAGTAGCAAGTTTAACGAAGAAGAAGTTGTTAGATTTAAACTTGACGGAATACACCTTATTGAAAGGGTGTTTATTATATGGCAGGATGCATACGCAAAAGAATTTGATGTGGAAGTATCAATAGATGGAAGTAAGTGGGTGAAAGTTTATAGCGTCGATTCCGGTGAAGGTGGGGAACAGGATATTAATTTTTCTCCAACCCGGGGCCGTTTTCTTCGATTGAATTTCCGAAAGAGAGCCCTTCCTCAATGGGGATACTCTTTTTGGGAGGTTGAAATTTATGGGGATAAGGAGGGAATGTAATGTTATCCAAAAGGATATTGGTTTTTGTTGTAATTGGTTTGTTATTAGGAAGTTTTTGTTCTCTTGAAGCAAAAGAGGATATGGAAGGATGGAAAAAGGCTGGATATTTTACTTTAGGAGAAATCAATGGTAGGAAAACCCTGATAGATCCTTATGGAAAACCTTTTTATGCTGATGGCATGGTATATGCTTATGGCCCTGAGGGCATTCCCGGAAAAGAAAAATCCACTCTTGAAGAAGTTATGTCCGAACTTGAAACTATAAAAAAACATGGATTTAATACTATTGATTTGTACGGCAGTGATTATCTGGATGAAATCCTTGCCTGGTGCGATGTAAACGAGATAGCACTTTATCCACGAACAAGCTATGGTGGTATTAGAGGTCTCTCTCCTGAAAGAAGAGAATTTCCTGATTTCATGGACCCTAATTTCCGTGTTCAAGTCAAGAGCTATTACGATTTTTATTTGCGCAGAATAAGGGAACATCAGTGCATTATGGCTGTTGATATGGATCAAAGATGGCTTTTCGGAGTTGACTGGAAAGCCGATATAAGGCTTGGAGATCCTCGTCTTGGTCCGCATGCGATTAAGGCTCTGCCAAAGTGGCTTAAAGATAAATACAAACAGATTGATAACCTGAACGAGGTTTGGGGAAAGAAATATCCCGGATTTAGTGATGTTCTGGATGATGACCAGATAATCAGCAATGGTAGAGTAGTTAGCTTAAAAGACCACCCATGGAGGGTTGATTTAATTGAATATACTCTATGGACGATAACAGATTTTCTTAAGGACTTGACCGGCTATATGAAAAAGGTCGATCCTAACCATCTGATTACAATTACAACTGAACTGCCGGAAGTGATTCCTTTTCCTGTTTCTACCGTTGAAAACAGCGGAATCGATTTTCTTTCTCCTGTTCATTATAACTACCTGACAGACTTCAATCGTGACTGGATTGGAGCAGCCAGACTTATTTTCAGGACAAAATTTAACAGTGACCTGGTTGGTGGAAGTCCGGTGTTCATTAATGAAACTGGATTTAGAACCTCTGCCTTAAATCAAAGTCCTCCTAACATGGCTTATGCTATGGGCAAAGAAGGGGATGAAGGTTTTATTGCAAAAATGTATTTGGATCAGGTTGCACTTATGAATTCGCTTCCATGGATGTCCGGATGGGGCTTTTTTAAATGGTTTGATAAGTATATGGAAGGAGATTTTGGATATATTCGTGCTAATGGGAGCTTGAAACCGATTTCGGAACTTGGGAAAATTGTTACTCCGCTTCTTCCTGTAAACTGGACTGCAGAAAAGGCTCCCAAAGTACTTTTGTATTATCCGAAATACTTTCTTGCTTCACAAAGGGCTGGGTCCAATCAATACAAGTCTTTCATCTCATTTCTGGAAAATGACTATTTGTCAAACTATAAAAAGATAGTTAGCGAGATGTATGGTGTGATCCAGAAAAAAGGGACAGGAGCTC
>JAVCCS010000091.1 GCA_030765365.1 Candidatus Theseobacter exili | reverse complement strand
ATATCCTCCATCTGGTTCATCTGATTCAGCATTCTCAAAACTGCGGCCATGGTCTGCCTATATATATCTTTTTTATTCATAATATTATAATAAGGTACCCTAACAAAAATGTCAATATGTTTAGGCTGCCTAATAATAAAAATATGCAAAAAATTCCCGAACAAGGAACGATTTTTAATTTTATACATGTTTGGGGATGTATGTGGGTAAATAAATTGTTTTTGGGAAAAGAAATAAAAGGAAGTGAATTTTTGGTTGTCGGGAATAGGTGCCGGATGTAAGATGTAAAAAATGCAAGTTTTATGGAATAGCTTTGCTGTATGTTCAATCTTTTTAGCGTGAATTTAATGGAATCGGTACCGGGTTCAAAACCGCAATAGTTAATCAACCCAGATTATTTCCGCCTCGTCCAGTAACTCAGTTAACAAAGTAGCGAGAGCTTTTTGTTTTTGTTCTTCACTCTGTATGCCTATGTTATGTTCCTTGACTATTTGTTCAGCAAGCTGGTTTATGCGCAAAGCAACCTTTATTTCTTCAAGCAGTTTGTCTTCGGTGATATGACTGGTTGTGAGGAAATCATAAAATTGTTGTTCTTCCGGAAACTGGGTTTTTAGCATAAGCAGTTTTTGATTAATTATTTCCGGGTTGATAGTAATATTTCTTTTGTCACATTCCTGAAGAATAAGATGTTTGTTTATTAATGTGGAAATAACCGTATTTCTGAGCTCTTCTATATAAGCATAATTCAGAGGTGTCTTTTGCTGTTCCCCTACGATCATTGCCTGTTGCTCTAATTGTTTTAATTCATAATTTATTTCTATATCAGTTATTGCATAGCCATTGACCAGTACAATATCTGTATGTTCGCTTTCTGAGAAAACCGGAGTTATTACAAATAAAAAAATTATTGGTAAAAAATATTTACTCATTTTGCTGCTCCTATTTTATTGAGTTCAGTATACAACTCATTTTCTTTTTAAGTCAAATAATAATATTAGATAAAGGAATATGTCTTTTAAAACAGACAGATTTTCTGATAATGACGACATTGATAATACTTTGGTGCGGTTGAAAAGTTTAGAGAAATATCTTAAATGCTTATGTAGAAGTGGATTATGAATAAGAAAGTTTTTCTGACATGATTGGCATGATTTTTGCGTATAGATTAATGAAAATAAAATTAGTAAGGAGAAATTATGAGTGTTCATGAAGTAAAACTAGAACGTCTCCGAGATATCGGTATGAAGGAATTTTCAACTTTCGGCCGCATAATCGGAAGAGATGAAGACACAGAGGAAGGTAAATATGATTTACATCCGATCGATGCGAAAGCTGCTGTTGATAATGACATGATCAAAGCCTATTGGGATCTTATTCCCTTTGAACTGACTGATCAGGAGCGTTTTTCAATGGGAATGCTGTTCTTAAAATCAAAGAAACCCGGTGAACCTCTTGACTGGACTGAGTGTCACAAACAAACCAACGAGTTCTTTTTTCCGCTGGGTGGCAAGCAGCTTATCTTTGTATGTTGTCCTCCTATGGCCAAACCTGATCCTGCAAAAACCAGAGCTTTCATTGTAGGTCCTGATGAAGGTGTTATGCTTGGCAAGGGAACCTGGCATTATCCTCCGTTTGCTCTTAATGGAATTACTCCCTGTTTGATGCCTAGATACGGAAAACTTGCACCTTATCAGGGTGGTAAGGTTACTCATGCATTCGGCAAAGATTGGCCAACTGAAGGTCCGGGTTGGATAAAAGGAGCAATGCATGCTCTTGATACTGAATTTTATGGTGGAGATTATTCTGACGACGAATACAATATTCAAATTGTATTTTAATATTACAAATGCATAAAGAGGAGGAATATTTTATGTATAGAAATTCTTTTAAAAAAGCAACCATTTTGCTTATTTGTGTTTTTCTTTTAGTTGGAGCTTATAGCTTCGCAGGAGGAGACCAGGAACAGAGTGGTGCAACTGACGGTTCGCAGCAGATGCTAACCACTTATGCCACAATGGCTAATGATTTCTTCCTGACTTTTGATCAGGGAGCAAAAGAAGCAGTAGAAGCTTTGGGTAACGAGTATCTTTCGGCTACTGATGACAGAAAACCGGAAAAGTTCATCTCTAATATGTCATCCTATGCTGCTTCTGGTGTAAAAATGATGTCAGGATATTCACCGACAATCGGTTCGGTTATCGAAGCTACCAAATTGGTTAATAGAGAGAAGGTTTATTATTCAAACGTTCTTGAAATTGCTGACTGGTGGACTCCTTTAGATGCCGGCCCTTACTGGGGAATGTTTCATTTTCCTGATGCCCGTGCAATAGGTATGCAGGGTGGAGACGTAATGGCTGAGGCTATGGGTGAAAAAGGAAAGACTCTTCTTCTCCTTGGTTTTCCCGGATCTAAAGCAGGTAACGACCGCGGACTCGGTTATAAAATAGCTCTTGAAAACTATCCCGGCATGGAAGTTCTGGCTGAAGAATACGGCGACTTCACAAGAGACAAAGGTTACAGTGTAACTGCTGACTGGATCATCAAATACGGTGATGTGATTGACGGTATTTATTGTACAAACACAAGTATGGCAGTAGGTGCAGCTGTTGCCTGTAAGGAAGCTGGTCTGACCGATGTTAAGATTATTGGAACTGATGCAAATAAGGAAAACATGAAATATCTGGAAGACGGAAGTCTTTATGGTATTTGTGGTATCTTTGGCCCCTGGCTTGCAGGACACGCAGCAGTTGTTGCATATGATATGTATAACGGCTGGGAACCGACCGTTGCCGAAACAATGATGTCAACCGGATTCATTATGTTGACTCAGGACAATGCAGACTGGTACATTGATACTTTCTGCGGTGACAAACTTCCGTATGATTGGAAAAAGATGTCCCGATCACTCAACCCCGACAACTGGGATCCTCAGAACCTTATGGTTCCGATTGACCCGAATACATTTTCCAATTGGGAATTTGTTGAAAAACCGAAGGGATATGACGTGCCAAAAGAATACTCTGAAGCACTGGCCGCAGGGGAATACGAAGAGATTCGTCAGCTGTATCTTGACCATTTCAAGGATCACACAATTGTTCCACCCGCAGCTTCAGCACCTTATGACAAGGTTTTTGCTTCAAATAACATAGGTAATGTAACTATTGTTGACTCTGTAATGAAATAATTAATTGATTGGCATACGGGCCGCAAGTGTTGCCCGTATACTTTTTAAAGGATAGTAATGTGATTGCCGATGTAAAGGAAAACGCAAAAATTGATATAAAAAAAGTTGTTAATCTGGTGCCGATTATTGTGATAATTGCGTTAATGATAATTTTTTCTTTTCTTTCACCAGCATTTATGAGATTAAGGAATCTTGTAGAGATACTTCAGCTTTCCTCCATTTATCTGCTGATTGCCGCGGGTGTTACTTTTCCAATATTGATGGGAAGTATTGACCTCTCAATCACTGGGATAATTGTGGGTTCAGGTGTAATTGCCGCGACAATTGCTCCTATGGGAGGCCTCTTTACAGTATTTTTGATTTTATTTATTGGTTTGTGTCTTGGATTATTTAACGGGTTTTTAGTAGCCAAAATTAAACTGCCCTCGTTTATCGTGACTCTCTCGACAAACTTTATATATTGCGGAATAGCGGTTGCGCTGACTGAAGGATATAACATCAACATACGGAGTAATTTTTTCAGCAATATTTCGAATGGAAGGATGATACCCGGAATCCCTAACAGTATCATCCTGGCCGGGATTGTCTATATCGTTTTTGTGTATCTGAGTGAGAAAACAAAAACGGGAAGATATATTATGGCAATAGGCGGCAAAGAAGATGTTGCTGCCCGTATGGGAATAAATGTTGCAAAATATAAAATTATTGCGTTCGCGCTGTCAGGTTTTCTGATAGGGTGTGGAACTTTATTTTTATCTGCAAGACTTGGAATGGCTTCGGCACAACTTGGATCCGGGTATCTTTTCAGCACGTTAATAGCTGTTGTTGTGGGAGGTACTGCTCTTTCCGGCGGTGTAGGCGGAGTCAGGCGGACGATACTCGGGGTGCTGATTATTACTATCCTAGAGAATGGTATGACTCTCGGTGGAATTGACGTAAGAATCCAGTACATAGCTAAAGCTGTAATACTTATCGGCTCTGTTTTTCTGATATCGATTCCGGACAGATCACGCCAGGATCTGATGAAATAGAAGGTTGAATGTATGAAAGAATCAGTGAATAGAATGGCAGCTTTGATGAAGTATCTTCCGTTGCTTCTATTAGTTGTTGTAAGTATGTTTTTTGGAATATTGTACCCGAGGTTTTTTTCAATACAGAATGTATTAAACCTGATCAGGCAGATGTCATTTTTAATGATTGTCTCAATGGGTATGACCTTTATAATTCTGATGGGCAGTATTGATGCGTCGGTTGGAGCAAATGCAACATTTTGCGGAGTTATTGGTGCGTTGCTCGCACCATATCTTGGCGCAGGGGCAATAGTAGTCGGTCTTTTGGCCGGTGCCGGTGTTGGAGCACTTAACGGCATACTAGTTACTAAGGTAAAGGTGCCATCATTCCTTGTTACACTGGCACTGATGGGAGCGCTAGACGGGGCTGCGCTGTTGCTGATGCATAGTTCACCTGTAAATATCTCAAATCAGACTTTCCTCAACTTTTCTAATGGATCACTTTTGTTTCTTTCCGAATGTGGATTTAATTCCAATAATAGTGATAGTTGTTTGCTATTACATAATTAACAAGACGGCGTTTGGACGTTCTCTCTATGCAATAGGGGGAAATGAACAGGCGACATTTTATTCCGGAATAAAGGTTCGGCAGATTCAGGTTATAGCGTTCATGATTTCGGGGATTATGGCAGGTCTTGCAGGTTGTTTGCAGGCTTCTATGTTTGAAGCCGCCTGTCCTTATATGGGTAATTCGCTTCTAATGAACTCGATTGCAGCAGTAGTTATTGGTGGAACTCAGCTCAGCGGCGGGGTAGGTGGACCTCTTAAAACTGTTTTTGGTGTTGTGTTGATAGCGATAATTTCGAGTGGAATGAATTTCATGGGTTTGGAACCGGCGACACGGCAGATAGTAACAGGAGCAATAATGATCCTGGCTGTATCCATAAATATCGATCGTTCGAAGATGGCTTATGTTAAATAGTTTTTATAGGTTGAGGTGAACCATATGCGCGGTGAGAGAGAGATACTATTCAAAGCTGAAGGAATTACAAAACAATTCCCTGGCGTAAGAGCTTTGAATGATGTAAATATCGAAATATATAAGAATGAAATTTTAGGGCTATCTGGTGAAAACGGCGCCGGGAAATCGACACTGATGAAGGTAATTGCCGGTGTATATTCAAAAGATAGCGGTCGAATGCTCCATAAAGGCAGGGAATATAATCCTTTGAATTATCGTGAAGGTACTTCACAGGGTATTTCAATGGTCTTTCAGGAGCAGAATCTTGTGCCCAATCTTTTCGGATATGAAAATATATTTCTGTCACATGAAAAGTTTTTTATCAAAAAAAACGGGTTTCTTGATACCAGAACAATGATAGAAAAAACCAAAATGTATTTTGAGCAGTTTGAGATAGATGCTGACCCGGCAAAGAGGGTTTCTACTTATTCGTTTCATCAGAGACAGCTTGTAGAGATTGTTCGTGCTTTTATGATATCGGAACTGTATAGAATTACTCATCCATTTATACTTCTTGATGAGCCCACAGCGGCGCTGTCGGAAAAGGAGAGAGAGTTGATGTTTTCAAAGGTAACAAAATACTCGGAAAACGCGACTTTCTGTCTTATTTCACACCGGCTGTCTGAAATGATGACTTACTGCAACAGGATATTGGTTCTAAGAGATGGAGAGATGGTCGGAGAAGTAAATCCAAAAACGTCCGAAGAGCATGATCTTCATACATTGATGGTAGGCCGGGAAGTAAGCAGAGACATCTATGGAACAACGAAGCAGGACGATGATTATTGTGATGAAAAGGCTATGGAAGTCAAAGGTCTTACCCAGGAAGGCTTATTCGAAGATATAAATATTGAATTGAATAAGGGAATGATTCTGGGCTTAGGTGGACTTGTCGGCTGTGGAAAGCGGGACTTGGGAAAAGCAATTTATGGAATAGCGGAATATCAGTCCGGTACTATTCATGTTAATGGAAGCCCTGTGAAAAAAGGGAAAATATCATCTATGGTAAAGCAGCGTGTTGGATATATTCCTGCTGAACGGAAAGGTTTTGGAATAATCGAGTATCTGCCGGTAAGCTGGAACATCAGTCTTCCCAGTATTTTTACTCTTTCTAATAAGTTGCTGTTGAAAGTTGACAGGAAAAAAGAAAAAAATCTTATAGATAAATATATCAAACGGTTTCGGATAAAAGCATCACCTGAAGATATGTGTTTTTCCTTAAGCGGCGGAAATCAGCAGAAGGTTGTACTTGCAAAGTGGATAGCAAAAAATCTTGACATTATTATCCTTGATAATCCAACACGCGGTGTTGATGTTGGAGCCAAGGAAGAAATCTATTCACTATTAAGAAAAATAGTTAAAGAGGGTGTTTCTATCCTTATGATTACTGATGACTTGCTGGAGCTTATTGGCCTGAGCAATCAGATTGTGATTATGAAGGAAGGAAAGATCACTGATATACGGGGCGCAGGTAAAGAAGCGAAACCGACAGAGAAAGAATTAGTTCAATACATGGTTTAATAATCTAAAGGAAGAGGTTGAAATATGAAGAAGATAATTAACACTCCTGAAAATGTTGTAGACGATATGTGCAGAGGCTTTGTTCTAGCGCATGAGAAATGCGTCTCACTTGATAGCAAATACAGAATAATATATCGAAAAGAAATAAATGCAAAAAAGGTCAATCTTATCAGCGGCGGTGGAAGTGGTCATGAACCAAGTCATGCAGGCTTTGTTGGAAAAGGAATGCTTGACGGTGCAGTCTGTGGAGATGTTTTTGCGTCTCCTTCGGTAATGCAGATTTACAATGCAATTACGAAACTGGAATCGGATAAGGGTATTCTGCTGATCGTTAAGAATTATACCGGTGATGTTATGAATTTCGACGGTGCAGCTGAAATGGCTGAAGAGGATGATGATATTCATGTTGAGAAGGTTTACGTAAATGATGATGTTGCTGTAACCGATAGTCTCTACACAGTCGGAAGACGCGGGGTTGCCGGAACCGTATTTGTTCATAAAATTGCTGGTGCAAAGGCGGAAACCGGAGCCGATCTGAAGGATGTAAAGGCCGTTGCTGAAAAAGTAATTGCTAATGTAAGAACAATGGGGTTTGCTCTAACTTCCTGCACTGTACCAGCCAAGGGTGAGCCTACATTTGATATAAAAGACGGCGACATGGAATTCGGGGTAGGAATACATGGTGAACCTGGAGTATCGAGGGAAAAAATTGTAAATGCTAAAGAGTTGGCCAAAAGAGTTGTAGGACGGATATTTGAAGATATGCCGGTTGCTAAAGGTGCTGATGTCGCTGTTTTACTGAACGGTCTAGGCGGTACACCCTTGCAGGAACTGTACATTCTGTACAATGAAGTCTCTAAAATACTCGATAAGGCCGGTATCAATATCTATTTCAATATGGTCGGTAACTACATGACTTCACTGGATATGGCTGGAGCTTCGGTAAGTATTTTAAAACTTGATGACGAATTGAAGATTCTTCTTGAGGCTGAAGCTGATACGCCGGCGCTGAAGATGTAAGGAGAGAGAAGATGAAGACTTTAAATATCTCTGATATTAAAGGGATTATGAATATTACAGCTGATACAGTGCTGGAGAATGAAAAGCACTTCTGCGATCTTGATGCAGTTACCGGAGATGGTGATTTTGGGATGACTCTGGCTAAAGGATTTAAAGTTATCAAGGTTGAACTTGGAAATTTTGATTCAGAAGATATCGGTGGCCTGATGAAAGCAATAGGTATGTCGATGCTGGAGACCTGTGGTGGAGCAACAGGTTCACTTTGGGGCGCAGGCTTTAGGGCGATGGGCAAAGATGCTAAGGGTAAAAGTGAGGTGTCTTTAGTTGATATCAGCGAAATGGTGAAAGCATTTATTCAGGGCATGCAGAAAGTCGGCGGAGCCGTGGTCGGAGATAAAACACTCCTGGACGCCCTAATCCCTGCTGCGGAAGCAATGGCTGAGGATAGTAAGTCTGAAGATGTTGATATTGCCGCGGCATTTAAGCATGCGGGTGAGGCTGCTGCTGTCGGTGCTGAAAAAACCAAAGACATGATAGCCAAAAAGGGTCGTGCAACCTATCTTGGAAAGCGAAGCCTGGGCAACCCGGATGCGGGAGCTGAAGCAATAAGTATTTTATTAAGGAAGTAAATTTGAAGTTTTTTTGTTAGTTGCAGACAACTATGAGAACTGATAAAATGTACCTCATGAAAAATAGAATTGTGCCTGACACAGATTATTCGATTAAAGATCTTCTGGATGTTGATCTCCTTCAGAGAATTCAGGATGATTTTGCAGAAACGGCTGAGGTCGGAAGTATAATATTCGCATTAGACGGATCCCCTATTACAAGGGGATCTAATTTTTCAGAATATTGTAAACTTATTCGCAGCACTCCTAAAGGATTGCGGAACTGTATCAACTCCGATGAAGTTCTCGGGAAGCGTGCGTTCAACGCGATGGGTAAAGGTGCTGCAATGCCCTGTCTCAGCGGCAGGTTGATGGACGGTATGGCTCCTATTGTTGTTAAAGGTAAACATATTGCTAACTGGGGTATGGGGCATGTACTTTTTAAGGAGCTTGATGAGGACTGGGTCAGAGGGTATGCCAGGGACATCGATCTGGAGGAAGAGAAACTCGTTGCGGCGTATCATAAGCTCAATATATGTACCACTGAGCAGTTTCTTCAAAAAATAAAATATCTGATAACATTAGGCCAGGAGATATCAGAGCTTGCGCTAGTGAATTATCAGCTTAGACAGGAGATCGCCAGCAGGATAAAATCTCAGAGTAGATACAGCGCTATAATCAAGAACGCAATAGTAGGAATTTGTGAGATTACAAACGAAGGTAATATAGAGTATGTAAATAATCATTTCAGTACATTAACAGGTTTTAATGAGGATGAGTTGATAGGCATCAGGCTGAAAACAATATTGAAATCAAAGCGGAACTTTGAATCATATTTTAACGGAATAGCTAATTATGCAAATAAGCAGTACTCAAATATTGGATATGATTTTAATGGTGAACTGAAGCTGAAGACGGGTATTTTCAAACCTTGCAGGATTTGCATGACCCCTCAAATTAATTTATCGAATCAGGTTGTCAAATCTACAGCGGTAATTATCGATACTACAACAGAAATTCTGGCACTTGATAACCTGAAGAAACGCAACCAGGAGTTGAAAGAAAGTAAAAAACAGACAGATCTTTTCTTTGATAATAATGTTAATGGCTTATGTATTATAGATAAATATTTCAGATGTATAAAAGTAAATTCCGCTTATATGAGATTTATTGAAGAAAATGGGAAGATGAGGGATTTTAATAAAAATCAGATTTGGGAACCTTTTGGCAGGGAATCAATAGAAAAAATTCTTTCTGGAGATTTGGAAGAAATAGAAATAAAAAAAGAATATGGAGTTCAGCTGTATTCTCTTCATGCAAACCCTGTACTGGACTATGAAAAGAGAATACTGAATATTCTGATAACACTCACAGATATTACTGACTATCAGATGATGACGGAAAATGCATTGTTTGCTGAGAAGATGTCCGGGGTCGGCATGATAGCTTCCGGCATCGCACATGATATGAAGAGTATTTTTTCAATACTTGGGAATTCCAATATGGCTATTAAAAGCATCTCCGAAGGTATACAGAATAAAGATTTACGGGAAAAGATTCAAAGAATGCTTCAAACCCAGGAGCACGGACTGCAGAATGGTAGAAAATTATTAACACAGATACTTTCATATTCCGGGCAGGTAAAGGAAGTAGTGGAAGATTTCAGTTTAAAGGAATCGGTTGAAAAAATTATTAGAATCTTCAATGGAGAAATTCTGGGAAAGAATGCTTCTGTGATTGTTGAAATACGGGACAAAATTTTCATTGAAAGCGTCAGTTCAAAATTCTCCCAGATATTCATGAATCTATTAGCAAATGCACTTGATGCAATAGAACAAAATGGAACGATTATAGTATCGGAAGACTCAAGAAATGCGTTTCTTTCGCTATCATTTAAAGATGACGGCAGAGGGATTCAGAATGAAGACAAAGAACAGGTTTTTCAGGCCTTTTTCACTACAAAGGATAAAGGAATAGGGCTGGGTCTTTTTACGGTAAAAAATATAGTTGAGGAGCTAGGCGGTAGGATAACAGTTTCATCAAAGACTGACGGTGGAACAAAGTTTCTCATTACAATAAAAAACAATGAAAAATTCAAAATCAAGGTGTAGCTGCTGAATGAAAAATATAAATCTAATGATTGTGGATAATGAGAAACTGCTGCTGCAGAGTCTTGTCGATTTACTTGAATCTCAGGGCTATAATGTAAAGGCATTTCTATCGGCTGAAGAAGCCATTTCCGTATTAAAAAAAGGAAAGCACAGTTTTGATATTATTCTAACTGATATTAATATGCCTTTAATGGACGGTTATCTGTTTATTGAAGAAATTAGAAAGAACATATTAAAAGATATTAAAATCATAGTTCTCACGGGTTACGGTTCAATTGACAGTGCGGTAAAGGCTGTAAAACTGGGAGCTGATTCATATTGTCAGAAAGAGCTGGATCCAGAATTGCTGCTTTTTGAAATAAGGAAACTTGCAGAACAGATTAAATTGAGGCGTGATTTTGAGGCTCTGCAGAAAGGGCTCGGAAAGAATCCTTTGTATTTATTCAGTTCGAAGGATAAGGAAACCCGAAAAGTTTTTACAACAGCAAAGCAAATTGCGTCTAAAGAAGTCAACATTCTTATAACGGGTGAAAGTGGAACGGGTAAGGAAATCATGTCAAGATTTATTTACAATAATAGTGGAGTCAAAGGCAGATTCGTTTCTGTTAACTGCAGTGCTATTCCAGATTCTCTTTTTGAGAGTTCGATGTTTGGACATGTAAAGGGTGCGTTTACAGGAGCACATGAAAATGCACCCGGATTTTTTAAGGAAGCTGAGGGAGGTGTTCTGCTACTTGACGAAATAGGAGAGTTGACCTCAATGAATCAGGCCAAGCTGCTAAAAGTAATTGAGGAAAAAATCTATTTTCCAGTAGGGTCAGCTGAAAAACATAATGCAGACTGTAGAATAATTGCGGCAACAAATCAGGATCTTATGAGCAAGATTGATGACGGCAGTTTCAGGTTAGATTTTTATTATCGACTGAATACTGTTACCCTGAATCTTCCGCCATTACGCAGCAGAAAGAGCGATATTCTCGAACTTTCCGATATTTTTATAAAGCAGTTTTCCGAGAAATATCAGAATGCTGTAAATAAATTAAGTCCGGAATCAGAAGCTACACT
>JAVCCS010000193.1 GCA_030765365.1 Candidatus Theseobacter exili | reverse complement strand
ATCATGTGATAAATTAGCTATACATAGTTCTCCTGTTGGAAAGGTTTCTATATCAAAATCGGCTTGTTGAAGAAAATCACTTTCCAACAACTTCAAATATAATGCATCATCGTCTACAAGGAAAAGTCTTATTTTGTTTTTCATGAGTGAGTTTTTTTAATTGTGTTATACTCCACCTCCAGCTCTACACATGCCTGGTTACAAATATTTTCAAGTTGCAAAACCAGAGATGGCGTTTCCTCTGATTCTTGTTGCGTATTAGCATATTCCTGTACTTTCCTGGCCATATTTTCAAAATCTGGGCTAATACCCATTATTGAAAAAGATGGTATCAATTTATGTACAGCTGAGTACAAAGTTTCCCAATCTTTATCTTGCAGACCCTGCTTCATCGCTGCTATCAGGGTTGGTGTTTGAACCAGGTATATCGATATCATCTCCATCATCAATGTCGGATTAGATTTTGTACGCTTAATCAAATAATCCAGATTAATGCATCTTGACTTTTTATTATTTGTGTCTACTGTTTTTTTGGGTTTAATAACATGAACAGGTTTTTTAACTAATCCCACTATTTTACTATACAATAATCCTTCGTCAATTGGCTTGGATATATAATCATTCATCCCTACCGCTTTGCATTTTGCGAGATCCACTGTTGTGACATCGGCCGTTAAGGCCATAATCGGAATTTTGGAATTTAATTTTTTACGAATATACTCAGTCGCTTCAAACCCATTCATTTCGGGCATGTGCAAGTCCATCAAAACAATATCATATGATTTTTCCTGCATTTTTTCGATGGCTATTTTACCATTGGAAGCAATATCCCTTTCAAATCCGAAATCATCCAGTATGGTTTTCATCAACAGTTGATTAAGCGCTATATCCTCGACTACCAATACCTTTATGTTTCTGTTTTCTTTATTCAATTCCAAAATTTCAGTTACTAAGGCAACATTTTCATTTGTCTTAAGAAAACTTAATCTGAAACTAAAAGTAGATCCCTTATTAATGGTGCTTTTTACTTTTAATGATCCACCCTGATGCTCTACCAACTGTTTAACAATGGCAAGTCCTAATCCTGTTCCTCCGTATGTACGTGAAGTTTCACTGGATGCCTGCTGGAAGTTTTCAAATATTTCCGAAAGTTTATCTTCTTCTATTCCAATACCTGTATCTGCCACTGCAAATTCAACACTTACTTTCTCGTCATCTTCACTTATTAATCGCAGACTTAAAGTAATTTTACCTTTCGAAGTAAACTTTACGGCATTGCTTACAAGATTTAAAATGATCTGATGCAGACGCATAGAATCACCTACCAACACATTTGGTATATTTTTATCGTTTTTTATTATCAGTTTAATATTTTTTTCAAGAATTTTGGTCTCGAACAAATGAAGCATAGTTGATAAGGATAAGTCCATTCGGAATGGAGCTTGTTCAAATATCATTTTCCCGGCGTCTACTTTTGCAAGATCGAGTATTTCATTGATGAGGACTATCAGAGAATCACCACTTATTTTTATTGCACTCAGATATTCTTTTTGTTTTTCTGTCAATTCAGTTTTTAATAAAACTTTCGTAAATCCTATAATTGCACTCATCGGAGTACGTATTTCATGACTCATATTTGAAAGAAACTGCTGTTTTGCTTTCATCGCGGTTTCTGCAATACCGGTGGCCTTTTCTGCTTTACGTTTTGCTTCTTCAGCAAATTCAGCAGCCAATTCTGCTGCCACTTTTGCCTCTTGCAGTTCTGTAGCAATTCTTTTCTGTTCAGTCACGTCTCTTGCAACAATAACGGCCCCAATCACATTTCCGATGTTGTCTTTATAACCTGAGCCGTTACATAATATTTCCATGCCCTCACCAGCTTTAATTGTCATCGGGAAATCTGTTATTGACCCTTTTGCAAAAATTTGTTTATAGGCTTTCCGCGCTTTTCTGGGTTCAGTAAAATGATTTGTAAAGTCAGTGTCAGAAATTTCTTCCCTAGTGCATCCTGTTGCTTTAAGCGAAGCTTCATTTATGTCAATAATCTTTCCCATAGGGCTAATTACAAACAGTGGATCAAGCGTTGCTTCAATGAGACTAAGGGAATATTGAGATGCTAATTTTGCTGAATAACTTAATTCCTCCAATTTTTTATTTGCGATTTCCTGTTTATCTTTTTCTTTGGCTTGAAATGCAAGTTCTATATCAGCAATAGCTAATTCTTTTGCTCGTTTTTCCTTCTCACTGGCTTGAAATGCAAGTTCTTTATTCGCAATGACAAGCTCTGCGGCTCGTTTTTCCTTCTCCTCGTTTTGAAATTTAAGTTCCTTGTTGGCTATAATCAACTCCGCGGCTCGTTTTTCCTTCACTTCATTTTGAAAAGCAAGTTCTTTGTTGGCAATGCTTAACTCTTTCGCTCGTTTTTCCTTCTCACTGGCTTGAAATGCAAGTTCTTTATTCGCAATGACAAGCTCTGCGGCTCGTTTTTCCTTCTCCTTGTTTTGAAATTTAAGTTCCTTGTTGGCTGTAATCAACTCCGCGGCTCGTTTTTCCTTCACTTCATTTTGAAAAGCAAGTTCTTTGTTGGCTATTCGTATTTCTTTTGCCCAGGTTTGTCCCGTCACATCATGAACTGCGGCAGAAACTCCAAGAACATTTCCTTTAATGTCTTTATGTACAACTGCATTGTACGACACATCTGTTAAATTTCCATTTTTATGTTTAATGGTCAAGGGATAATCTAAAACAAAACCTTTTTCAAAAACCTGGAGATAACCTTCCCTAGCTTTCTTCGGTTCTGTGAAATAATCAGAGAAGTCGGTTCCTATCAGATTTTCCCGGGAAACACCAGTTACTTTTATGGATGCTTCGTTCACATCTGTGATCTTACCTTCGGCATTAATAGTAACCAACGGGTCCAGACTAGCCTCTATAAGGCTTCTGGGGTATTGAGATTCTTGACGTAGAGCTTCCATCTTAATTAATTATTTCATTTGAATCGCCATTACCTGCAGACCGGGTTCCAATTTCCTCAAACGGGATTCGCCTTTTGACCTTCATTTTTTTAAAATGTGAAGGTGTGAGTCCCGTAATTTTTTTAAACTGGTTTGAAAGATGAGCCACGCTACTGTAATTCATTCTGTATGAGATCTCCGTAAGGCTATGCTCGTCATACATCAATAATTCTTTTATTCTCTCAACTTTATGTATGATAATGAACTGCTGAATTGTAATTCCCTTTACCTCCGAAAATATATTTGAGAGGTAGGTATAATCGTAATTTAGTTTTTCACTTAAATAATCTGAATAATTCACTTTAATTATCTCTGATGTATGATGAACCATTTCGATAATTACGTTGATTATTTTTTCAATTAAAACAGCCCGCTTATCGTCCATCAGCTCAAAGCCGGCACCTAAGAGTGCATTATTAAGCTGCTTCCTTTGTTCTGAAGAAAGCTCTTCCATTATCTCAATCTCGCCTAGGTCAACAACAATAAAATGAAGGCCTAGCTTTTTCAGCTCATCCTTTACTGTTAGCTTACAATGGTTGCTCACCATGTATTTAATATATAATTTCATTCTTCGATAAATCGATTTGACAGCTTGAATTTCACCCAATCAAATTGAGAAAAGGCCGAAGGACATAAAAATCTGGCCTTCTGTGATCTCTTGTTATGTGTTCTTCTTTCAACCATTTATAAAAAGGTTTATGTTAGATTTTATCTGAGTTTCGAGTAAGTTAACCTTTTTCAATATTTAAGGTAAAAAGTTGAACATCTTTTAACACGAATGTGTTACATTACTTTAGGAAGAAGTTACATTAATCACACTTTTTTGAATTCTATCAAGATATAGGAAGAATCAGCTGGCCTTTAGTATTAATTATATACGCTATTTAAAGGCTAGGAGATATCTTTACCTAAGCTATCCAGAACAGGCGCTAAAATTATGAATAAAGTCTGTCTCAGATGTTACATAATTATTATCACCAGCATCAATACAAGGACTCTCCATATCAACACTAAAGTCCTCAAGCGAAGGGGAAACAAACAATGGGTTCATTATTAAGTTAGCATAAGCATCACAGGAATCCATATTATTGTTTATTGTAACATTTACCCCAAGCCAAGTATCATCACAACTGAAATTTCCTCCTTCATTATTCCATATCAATGAATTTGTAACTGATAAATACAACTGCAAATAGGCAAAAAGGGAACAATAAATTATAGGATATGTTTTCAGTCCTTTATGATGAAAACGAGTTTTAATTTTAATAAATTGGTTTATTATGTACACAACAGGTGAAAAGCCCGGAAAGGGTCTGTACAAATGCAGAGCGTGTGGGGAAATTATTAGATTGGATGACAATACTGACACACTTCCTCCCTGTCCAAAATGCCACGGTACTAAGTGGGATAAAGTTGGATAAAAAATAGGACTGTTTCTGAACTGGAGCAGTCCTTCTTTATATTTCCAATATTTTTGCATTACTCAATTTCAATCTTATCAATCTCGTTCATCAATCTGTCCGTTTCAGAAAGTGCAACTATAATTTTTTGATAGTGCAAAATATCATCAAATTCTAAGGTTCTTTTTTTTCGGTCTTTTAGCCACTTTTGAGCAGGTTGGTAACCTCCAATATAAAACTCCCAAGCGATAACAGGTATATTGTCGAAATACTGTTCTTCGTTTATCCAAATTCTACCGAGTTGCTTTTCTTCATCAAATAGTTCCCAATCTTTTTTGCCAATTTTGGTTTTGATTACATTATCTCCATCTTTTGGATATGTTGTGATGTAATCTTCTACTTTTGGAGATTCCAATAAATGGATTTGGCGAATTTCTCCACCTAACTTTACTAATTGCCAAAAGGTTACTTTGTCTTTTGGATATGGTACTCTCGGAAAATCTATTTTTAAAAACTCTTTGTATTTCTCTCGATAAGTTGGTGAATGTAAAACAGCATAGATATAATCTAAAATGTCAATTGGAGCAAAGGTGTTTTCTTTTGCTTCTTTCTCATTTGTAAACGTTAAATCTAATTTTTCGGCTATTTCCTTAACAATTTTTTGATTAAGGTTTGGCGTTCTTTCGTCAGCTTTTTCAATGGTTTGTTGTCCGTTGGTTTCATGGTAGATGTATAAAGGATAATTCATATTACCACCTCTATAAAACATATTGGAATCAAGTATTGAGTTATTTATAAAGACCAAATTCCATGGCATGGAGCCAACAGCTTGTCCTTGACGTCCAAGAATTAGACTAATGTTGTCTTTGTTAATTAAATGTTGATGAATATTGTGTCGAGGATATGAATGAAACCCTTTGGACTTTCCTGTATAAATTGAATGTCTATAGTCAAAGGGTCGATAATGAACTTTTGTAAAAGAAGATGCATTGTTTGTTAGATCTTTTTTTGCAGTTTCAATTTTCCAATCTCGACCATCTTTTGCGAGATTATACTTAATTCGAAATTCCTCGACATCGTAATTTATTATATCTTTTTTTATTGTATGTAAAGGTTTTTCATGAAACTGAATTGTCAAAACATCCCTTTCCGTTTTGATTCCGTTTGCTCCTTTTTCAAAATAAGTATTCAGTGAAAAACAATTATTTTCATATTCTTTGATTAAAGTTTTATCCTGTATTTTAAAAGAGTACTTTGAATCAAAATTCTTAACCAATTTCCATGGAATACTTGAAAGATCATTTTCATTTAAATAATCATATTTTGAGTCTCTTTTCCCTTTTAGGTCTTCAATAAATACCTTCGCCAATTCAGACCTTTTTTTTGTGCCAGTTTTAATGAAAATATTGATAGACACTCCAACCATTATATCAAAAACATTTTTGTCTGGTGAACCATTTTCACTTATTTCTTTCTTTTTTGCATTACCATGTAAATCAAGAATATAAATTTTATCAAAACTTTCTAATAAGTATTTACGCATTTGACGGTGTATTATACCATCTATAAAACTATTGTTTGAAATGTATGCTAGAACTCCATTTCCTTTCTTTTCGATAAAATGCTGACCATATCTGATAAATTTTATGTAGTCATCAGATAAGGGTTGAATATTTCTTTCATTTAAATTTTTCTTATAATCCTGTACAAGGTTTTCAATCCATGGAGAATTATTAGAACTGCTTATGGAATAAGGTGGATTTCCAATTACGCACATTACAGGAGTATCACGTTTAATGTGATTGGCTTCATTAGCTTCACTACTTAACCAATTGGCAAATAAAGTTCCTGTATCTGGGTGGTATTCTTCTAAACTATTGGTTAGGTAAACTCTTGTTCGTTGGTTTGTAGTGGCTTTAAATCCAGTTTCTTTTAGCAATAAATCTAATTGTAAGTGAGCCATTGCATAAGATGCCATTAGCAACTCAAAACCGTTTAAGCGTGGGAGTAAATGATTTTCTACGTAAGCGCTCCAAATACCTTCTTGTCCTTTAAATTTTTTGTT
>JAVCCS010000279.1 GCA_030765365.1 Candidatus Theseobacter exili | reverse complement strand
ATTCAGAACAGGTTTTACCAGCTGCAGATTGCCGGGTTTTGGTTGTAGATGATGATCCTGTTTCATTAAATCTTATGTCAGCAACGCTTCGCAAGGAAGGTTATATTGTTGAACAAGCATCTGATGGAGATATTGCTATTGATTTGGTTCTTAAGAACAAACCGGACATTGTTGTTTGTGATTATATGATGCCGAATCTTTCGGGTGAAGAAGTATGTCTCCGACTCAAGTCATCTCCTGAAACCGATGATATCTTTTTTATCTCTATTACTGCTACCAGCAGTAATGAAATTGAAAAAAAATTGTATGATGCCGGTAGTGATGAATTTCTTCAAAAACCATTTAATTCGCCGACGTTATTGCTTAGATTAAAGGCAGCTCGACGGATAATATATCGTATACGCAGAGAAGAAGCTGTCAGGCGGCAGTCTTTTGAGAAAATGGATATTCTTCTGGTTCAGGATGGAGGCTGTGCGCCGGGATATAATCCTGTAACTGCTTTTTTAACGCATGATTTTGAAGCAGCAGGACATCAAGTTTTTTGTGCTCGTGAAGGGTTTCGGTCCTTAGTGTCTGGAAAAGACGATGATTTCTGCCGTGTTATATACAATCAGAAGAACTATAAAGAGCTTCAGGCAATTCCTGGAGTTTTTAATATGGTTTTTTTGACCAATGCAAGTGGTGCACAGTTTAGATCCGAAAGGTATAAGGAGTTTGAAAGACCTGAAAACAAAAAAATAGCTGCAGATAATATTTTGTCAAGGAATGTAAAAATCATTGTTGCAATCGGTGGGAACGGTACATATAAAGGTATAAGAGCTTTAGCTGAAAAACTTCCTTCTGATATTCAGGTTGCATTTGTTCCTGTAACAATAGACAGTGATATTTTAGGGACTGAATGTCTCGGCCAGCATACTGCTGTAGAAATTGGTGCAAACAAAATAAAGAGTTATATGGCGGATGCAAGGACTCACAAGCGTGTTTATATAATAGAAATGATGGGCGCTCATGGAGGATTCCATGCTCTTTTTTCTTGTCTTGGAGCAAGGGCACACTTGGCTTTGTTACCGGGGATGAAACCGGATTGTAAAAAAGTGATGGAAGCTATAAACCTCAGGTCTGATGCAGTGATTGTTGTTGCTGAAGGTTATGAAAGTGATAATGAAATCAGAAAAGAAAAAGGTCTTAATGCAGCTGACTTTTTTATTCATCAGCTAAATGATACTGGCATTGAATCAAATAAGAGACTTATCTCAGAGCCATTTGCTCGCGATATCAGAGGATCTATTCCAAATAATACAGATATTGTCCTTGCAATGAGAATGTCAGCAGGGACAGTTAAGACTATTATGGAAGGACATGCAGCATTTATGTACGCGGTTAAGGGTGAATCTGAATCAGTCCTTCCTTTTGCTGATATATCAACAGATAATACAGTTTCAATGGAACTTGCTGCTTTGGCAAACAGACTCGGCAGTAGTGTTATAAGATAGGTGAAAAAAATGAATTGTCCTCTTAGATTAAAAAAGGATTAGGTTATTATGTATAAAATATTTTTTTTTGCTCTATCTTTTATTTGGTTAGTTAGTACGGCTGCTTTTTCGGAGAAGAAATCTGAAAAGGAACTGGGTTCTTATCTGTTTAACAAACGTTATTTAATGGCAGTAATGCCGTTTGAGGATAGGACTAAAGATAAGAGACATCCTGAAATTGGTAAAATTATTGCAGATCAGCTAACAAACGATCTTTTCCCGTATAAAAGACAGCGGCTTATAGAAAGGATTAAGATCGATTCAATACTTAAAGAAGCAAATTTTCAACAATCGGATTATTTTAAAGAAGGAGTAATTGAAAAGATAGGAAATCAGCTTGGTGCAGAGCTTGCTGTTGTCGGCAGTGTCATTGATATCTCAGAGAAGAAGAAAAAGAAATCTATTGGAATAGCATCTATTGAAGATACAGTTCTTTTGCTTACCCTTGAAGCAAGGGTTGTATTGATAAAAACAGGGGAGATTCTTGTTATTTCCAAGTGGAGCGGAAACGAAAGATCAAGAAGAAAAAGAGCTCTTATTGCAACAACGGATGATGCAAAAAGCTGGGATGAACTTCTAACAGGTTTGATTGATGAAGGGTCAAAGGAAATGGCGTATGAAATAAGCAGAGAAATTCCTGAAAATAATACGAATTAGTTTTCAGGTGCTTATTCTTTTTGTTCTGTATATGGGGGTATGCATTCTATTTTTGTATTGTGATAAATAGAAATATGTAAAAGAGAAACGTTAGCAGAAGGAAAAGAAAATGCCCAGTTTAAACATGATCATATCTAATAACATTACTGTAGAGAAATGCAAAAAACTTGTATCTGATATCTCAATAATTGTTTCTAAATGTACAGGAAAACCTGAAAAATATGTCTTGGTATCAGTACAGGGTGCAGAACTCAGTATGTCTGGAGAAAAAGGCAATTCGGCGTTTGTTGATATACGGAGTATAGGCGGATTAAATGCGAGTGTTAATCGAAGAATTTCTCAGGAAGTTTGTGCTCTAATAGAGAAATCTGTTGGAATCCCAGCAGAAAGAGTTTATTTGAACTTTACGGATATACCTGCAGGTAACTGGGGATGGAACGGAAGTACATTTGGTTAAAAAATAGAGAGAGAAATTGACAATTGCGAAAGGGAAATGAAATAAAAATCAAAAAAACGAATAAATACGAAAACACAAGTGTTGCGAAAGAGAGAATGCATATAGAGAATTATGAAGTAACACGTAGAAGATTTCTGGAAATATCAGGAATAGGTGCAGCAGGATTATTATTATCGGCAACGGGAATTAATAGAGTTTTTCCAAATAGTGATAAGGATATAAGACGTGTCCTGGTTGCATCTGATTTGCATATTGGAAAAATAGATGATGGTCAGGATGGAGAGATATGGTTTGCCAGAGCACTTGATGATTTGAATGAAAACGTTGGATTTGTAGATTATGCCGTGGTGCTTGGAGATATTGCGCATGATGCGCAAAAAAGTGAATTACTTAAATATATTAAAATTAAAGATGAATCTGATATTAGCGAGTGGTTTGAACTTGCAGGCAATCATGAGTTCTACGGAAACAGAATAAATAATTATAGAGAACTTCTCCGGAGTGAAAAACCTTATTTACACGTAGACGGTAATATCGTTTGGTGTTTTTTGTCAGATGAATTACATAGCAGACCTGGTAATATTACCGAAGAATCTGCAGGTTGGATAAAGGAAAAGCTTGCCGAATATGATGATAAATTAATAATAATGTGTTCTCATCAGCTGATCCGTGGAACTGTTGATGAATCAGAAAAACCACCTCTTAATTTTCACCCTCATGAAAGAATTGAGGAAATATTGAAAAGCTCAAAAATTGACTTATGGCTTTGTGGGCATCTTCATCATGGACGGCCTCATAGTAAGAAAGATGTCGTACGAAAAGGAAGCACAACCTATATGAATATTGCTTCGATGAGCCATGCCTATGGAACGGGTGTAAGTCAGTCATGTATACTGGAAATGAATCAAGGCGATAAATTCATTACAGCCAGATTCAGGAATCATGATAAAAAAGAATATGATAAGGATAATGAGGTGCTAATACCTACTCGTTATCCTATACAAGCAGCCGAAAATGTGAATAAGTTGGTTCCGGGGAATTAAACAAGATGAAAAACTTGATTTTTGTTGGTTTAGGAGGGTTTTTAGGTGCGATTACCCGTTACAAATTAGGCGGGCTGATATTGCATAATTTTCGTACAACATTTCCACTTGGAACTGTAATAATCAATATAGCTGGATGCTTTTTTATAGGATTTCTTTCGGAAATTATGGTTAAAGAGCATTTGTTTAGTTCAGAAACAAGACTATTTCTCGTTACAGGTTTGCTTGGAGGTTTTACTACCTTTTCAGCTTTTGGTTTTGAAACTATATATTTAATGAAGCGTGGCGATATATTTATGGCTTTTATGAATATTGGATTAAGTGTTTTATTAGGCCTTTTTGCTGTTTGGTTAGGTTGGAAAACAGGATTAATATTTAAAATGTCAAATGGATGACATTTTAAAAAAGAAGTGCCAAAAAAAGCAATAAAGAATAAAAGAAAGAAGGTGCTGATTCTCTTTTGATCAGTGCTTTTTTGGGGTTTGTGAAATCAAGTTAATTAAAAAAAACAAAAATAAATAGTATATAATTATATAGAAAACTGAAGGTTTTTGAACGTTAATACAGGCGTATTTGAGATTGGATAAGCAATCAAGATAAGAAAGAGCTGTTTCAATAACAGGGGTAATTATAAATTTGTTAATTAACCCTGCTGCTGTAGGAAATATGTATCCGGATAGACCTGATAAAATAGCAAACACAACTGAAAATGAAATGAGAGGTACGGCTATTATATTGGCCGGAACAGCAACAAAAGAAATACTGCCAAAAAACAGGGCTGCAAAAGGTGCAATTCCTGCCCAGGCTCCGATTGAGGCTGCAGTAATTTCTGAAGTCCAGGAAATGATTGTTTTTGAAAATGAGTGAGAAAAATATGATTTAAGATAATTAATAAAAGATTTAATGCTTTTTGAAACAAATACTATTGATAAAACAGTTCCAAACGAAAGAACAAATCCCGGCTTAATAGCTTGAAAAGGTGAAAAAGACAAAATAAAGATACAGGCTAATCCAAGATTGTTAAACAAATCAGTTTTCCTTTTTATTCCTTTCCCAAGGAAGAGCATACCAAGCATTAAAGAGGCTCTCATAACAGAAGGCCTGAATCCAACAATGATATTATACAAAATAAGGAATATTAAAGAACATAGTCCTGCAGTATAAGGTGAAGCTCCTGCTGTTCTTAATAGAAAACGTACAATAAGAATAATTAGACCTACATGAAGACCTGAAATTGCAAGTAAATGAATTGTTCCGGTTCTTTTAAAACTTGTTAAGGTTTTTTCTGGAATTTTACTGCGATCACCAAGAATCATAGCAATCAGCAATGAACGTACTACAGGTTTATTGTCGAGTCTTTCTGAAAGAGATTTTTGTATGGATATTCGTATATTATTAACAAATTTTGAACATGTACTCAATGGGATGAAAGTAATAATGTCGTTATTATATACTATCAAATTGAAATCAAATGCATTATAAGGCCTGAATTTGCTCCGGTTAACAAAGAACAAGCCGGAAATTTCCATTTTTCTTCCAGGATTTATTGTCTTTGTGGAATGTCTTATTACAATTTTAGCTGTTACTTTAGTATTTACAATAGAACCATTGATAATAACTTTTTCTGTGTTAAGGAAAAAGTATGTGGATCCATTACGTATTACTGGATTGCTGCAAACAGTTCCGATTAGTTCAATTTGTTTATTATTCAGTTTTAATAAGGGTTTTGTTTTTTTTGAAAGTTGAGCATCTTTATACTTAATAGTAGAGGCGCCAATGAATGATATGAACATCAGT
Source organism: Candidatus Theseobacter exili (assembly GCA_030765365.1). GTDB lineage: Bacteria > Auribacterota > JACPWU01 > Theseobacterales > Theseobacteraceae > Theseobacter > Theseobacter exili. The sequence goes on along the minus strand of JAVCCS010000279.1, from coordinate 2,100 downwards.
ATTATAAGTATAATCAAAGATTTGCAGATTTGTTTTGTAGAAAAAATCGATGATAATATTAGTATTAAGGTTATTCCTGCAAGGATAGAAACAGAAAAAGTATAAAAGATTTGCAGAACAATGCCTGAAGTCAATGCAATAGCACAAAAGAAAAGAGGACGTTTCCAGAAGGAATTAATATTAATTGCTGATGATTTTAACAAAGAGGAAGACACGTTAAAAAGGTAAACCTTTTATTTGTTTATATACTTAATCATTATAAGGTGGTTCTGTCCTTTTTTGTCAGTAACATAATCGACCTTATACATAAAATTATGAATGATATAAAGCCCAAGTCCGCTTCCGTTCATGTTCTCAACATGTTCATCCAAGCTGAAGGTACCGTTAGATTCATGCTTCATCTTTTTTCCACGGTCCATAATTTCAACAGAAATCTTTTCGCAGTCGTAACAAACATCAATTTCAATCCCTTTTTCTGACTGCAGATGTACAGATTTATTATCACTGTATGAGTGTTCAATAACATTGGCGCATGCTTCGTCAACGGCCATCTCGATCTTGTGAGTATCCAGTTCTGAAAATCCGCAACGTTCTGCAAGGCTGGTTACTACGTTGCGGGCAACACAGAGAAAAAATTCATTAGTTGGAATTTGTAAATGGACATTTGAATCCTTAAGGGATTTCATATTTGTTCCTTTTTTGATCCATGAAGAAAGGCTGTAGCTGCTTCTTCTTCCTCTGTATATATTTCCAGGACAGTAGTAAATCCGAGCAGGTCAAGGATACCGTGAATTTTGTGAGGAAGATTCGTAAGTTTTATATCACCGTCCTTTTCACGGAGTTTTTTTACCATGCTCATTAAAACTCCAAGGCCTGCACTGGAAATATAATTCAGTCTTTCCATATTTATAATAATATTATAATTGTCACCTTCAAACAGCCTTTGAATGGTTTCTTCAAGATTGGGGAAGGTATAGGCATCAAGCGATCCGCTGATACGAATAACAAACAGGAGAATACCTCTATCTTTTATCCTGAAATCTTTTTTTTCTACCGAAATATCCCAACTATACATCGAGAGTACTCCTTATATATTTACGTTGCTTTGATAACAACTAATGTTAAATCGTCTCTTTGCGGTTTGTCACCGGTAAATCGTTTTATGCGTTCGCAGATATTTTCAACAATTTCTCCAGCAGTTGACGAACGAGAGGTTTTCATTGCGTTTATTAGATTATCTCTGCCAAATTCCTGGTTGTTTTCATCGATTGCTTCGGATATTCCGTCAGTATAAAGAACCGCAAAGTCACCTTTACCCATGTTGAAATGAATTTCCTCAATATTTTGCACAAACAAAGGTCCTTTGTCAATCCCAATTGCAATACCTTTGCCTGTTACATGTGTCACTTTTTCTGTTTTCTGGTTATATAAAAGAAGGGGTTCGTGACCTGCACGGGCGATTGTTAAAACTCTCTTTTGTGTGTTTAGTATTAGAAAAGAGACACTTACAAACATATCAGATTTTAAATCAGGATGAATTAGACTGTTCAATTCTGATAGAACTTTTGATGATGAAGTCTGACCTTTACTAATACTTCGAAGAATACTTCTGCACATAACCATAACCAGAGCGGCAGGAACCCCTTTGCCTGAAACATCCGCAATAACAATTCCATAGCGATGGTCATCGATTTTTAAAAAATCAAAATAATCACCACCTACTTCCAGGGCTGGTTCATTCATTGCTGAAATGTCAAAACCCGGAAGAATAGGGAATTCTTTTGGCAGTAAAAGGTTTTGGATTTCTTTTGCAATTTGAAGTTCTCTATCAAGCCTTTCCTTTTCTGCAAGATTATTGTAAAGATGCCCGTAAGCTACAGAAACAGCGGCTTGACTGGCTAATGTATCAAAAAGAGATATATCCGCATCAGTGAAAACAGGCTGATCAATCTTGTTGACTGCAACCATAACTCCAAGAATTGAATCGCGGGTTTTTAAAGGAACAGCCATCAGCGATCCCACCTTAAGAAAGTCTTCTTCAAAGATTGGAATACGACTATCTTCAAGAGCATTTTCAATTAGAAGCTGCTGGCCTGATTT
>JAVCCS010000327.1 GCA_030765365.1 Candidatus Theseobacter exili | reverse complement strand
GAGTAAGTCCGACCGCAATTTCTATTTTAAGTTTGTTAATAGGTGATATTAAAGAAAAATCAGAAAAGAAGGAGTTAATAAGAAAAATACAATCTAAATTTAAACAAGTCCCAAATTCATCATTGTTGAAAGTTTGGTTACAAAGGTTGTATTTAAAGATTGACAAAACTATTGAGTATGATGAATTAATTTGTAAAAAAGTTATTGATAATAATGAAAAAGTCTGGAATTCCGAATGGTTGAATGGTGGCTTAAAAAGAATAATTGACAATACACCGATTATTCAAGATGAAACAATTAAGAAATTAAAAGTAAAAGTCTCGAAAAAAGAAATTAAGAAAATTATTAGGAGAAAAAGATATACATACGAATAGATAGCACGAAAGCACAATTGAGTAGATGGCCAGTGAGCTAAGAGCCCACTGGTGCACCTCTCACACCACTGTATCCCGCTAAGCGGGACAGGCTGTATGGATCTCGTATACAGCGGTTCGTTGAGTTTTGGGGAAATTCGTTTGTAAATGTCGAGTAAAGATACATATCCCCTTTTCTTCAACCTTTCAAGTGTAATAGTAGTTCCAAGAATAGGACTTTGAGCAACTGCCCAACCACCTTTACGTGTTCGACTCCAAGCATAAGCATCTCCCTGATCTACACCTAAGCGAATTAGGTTTTTCCTTTTTCGTTCAGGCTTTTTCCAGTGATGCCATATGCAATATCTGAGTCTGTTGCGTATCCATCCGTCGAGTTCGTTGAGTTTATTGTAAATACTTGCCAATCGGTAGTTATCTACCCAACCCCTTTGAACTTCATTCAGCTTTTGAATTCGTTCGTCGAAACTCATCGGAATGGTTTTACGGGTGATTCTTTTGAGCTTTTGCTTAAGCTTTTTCCAACTCTTTTCTGCTACCACTAACTGATATTTGCCTTTCTCGCCCTTTACATAGGTGGGTACAAAACCAAAACCTAAAGTAATAAAGTTTACCGGTCGGCGTATTCCGCTCTTTTCCCTGTTTATAGGCAACTTTAGCTTATCCCGAAGGAACTTGTATGCTTGATTGCCTATGCTCCGGGCTGTTGTCTTTGTTTTAGTGTAAATGCTAAAATCATCGGCATAGCGAATGTAACGCATTCCTTTCTTTTCTAACCACCTGTCCAACTCATGTAACATGATATTGGATAACAGGGGGCTTAGTGGGCTACCTTATGCAAAGTAAAACATTATGCAAAGTAATCCCCTAAAACCGAAAATTTACGGTATTTCTTATGCAATTTACTTTGCATAATATTTTTCAAAATCACTTCAATTCTGAAAGCCAAGTAAGTAATTCCTTATCTTTGCTCCAGTCAGGTAATTGACCGGTAATTATATCTGGATAAGCGTTTTCTATGGCTTTGCGTTTTGTCTCAGTATCTGTTCTGGCATATAGCTCGGTAGTTTTCAGATCAACATGACCAAGAAAATCACGTATATAAATTAGATTAACTCCAGCTTGTAACAGATGCATTGCTTTGCTATGACGAAGCACATGTGGAGAAATCCGTTTAGGAACAATCTGGGATTTTGCACTTGTCATTTTTACATATTTATCTAATATGTAGGCAATTCCTTCTTTAGTCAATTTGTTATGCTGATTATTGGTAAATAAAGGATATTGATTTTTCCATTGTTTATTTAAATCATTTTCCGATAAATACTTCTGAAGCAGAGTAACCGTATTTTTCATTAAAGGAACTCTTCGCACTTTATTTCCTTTTCCAGTTAATGATATTACCGGTGGTGAATCCAAGGTAACATCAATAACTTTAATGTCGATTAATTCCTGAACTCTTGCACCAGTATCATATAAAACGCTTAAAAGGGTCAAGTCTCGTCTTCCTTTTGGAGAATTTTTGTCTGGCTGTTCCAGAATCATCTTCATAACTCCTGGTAGAAGGTGTTCTAATACCTTTTTTTCAGCCTTTTTTATCGATATAGAAATCACCTTTTGAAAGTGATAAATTCCTGCAGGTTCTTCACCTTGAATATACCGAAAAAAAGAATGGATTGATGCCAACCTTTGATTTCTGGTGGAAATACTACATTTTCTTTCGTGTTCAAGCCAGTTCAGAAAATCTTTTATTAATTCAGCAGTTAATAAATAAATGCTAATACGTTCAATTGCAATGCCTTTGACTTCCTGACAGTATTTTAAAAGGAGTTTAAAGGTATCCCTGTAAGAATATATAGTGTTTTTACTTACGTTTTTTTGTGCTGTTAAATAAACAGATAAAAAATCGGTAAGATACTTGGCAAAATTAGTTGGATTCATAGGCACCTCCTTCTATTACTGGTATTAAATCAGAATAAGCTTGTTCAAGTTTCAATATGATTTCAGGAAACACATCTGCTGTCAGCTTTAGATAATAAGCAGTTTCATCAAAAGAACCATGGCCAAGATATATACGTAGTATAGGAAGATAGGTCATTAAATCTTTTTCTTCTACAGACCATTTTTTCAAACAATGAACAGCAAACGAATGCCGGATAAAATCAAAACGTTTTGATTTTTTTAGTTATCCTAACCTAAATAAAATCCAAACCTTTTTAAGAAAATCCTGATTCAATGCCCATTCCTCTGAAAAAAGGTTTGGATTTTTTATCATGTTGTATGCTTATATTATCAAATTTAAAAAGGAGG